>CANPVW010000271.1 GCA_947581745.1 Candidatus Benthicola azotiphorus | reverse complement strand
GGTGTCGTCCGTCGCCATGCGCGTGCTGCGCTCAGGTCACTTCGTCGGCGGACCGGAAGTCGCCGGCTTCGAGGAAGAGGCGGCCGCCTATCTCGGCGCAGGCCACACCGTGGCGCTGAACTCGGGGACGGACGCCCTGGTCATCGGGCTCCGGGCGCTCGGGATCCAGCCGGGAGACGAGGTCATCACGTCGCCCTTCACCTTCTTCGCCTCGCCCGAGTCGATCGGGGTGATCGGAGCCACGGAGGTGTTCGCGGACGTCGATCCGGACTCCTTCAACATCGATCCGGGGCGCGTCGAGGAGGCGATCACGCCGCGTACCCGGGCGCTGATGCCGGTACACCTGTTTGGACGTCCGGCCGACATGGACGCGATCGCGGACATCGCGGCGCGCCACGACCTGGCGGTGATCGAGGACTGCGCGCAGTCGTTCGGCGCCCGCTTCGGACCCGAGTCCGCGTATGCGGGGCGGCAGACGGGAAGCGTGGGCTCGGCGGGGACGTTCTCGTTCTACCCGACCAAGAACCTGGGCGGCTTCGGCGATGGCGGCCTGCTGGCGACCCCGGATCCGGACGTCGCCGATCGGGCCCGGCGATTGCGGGACCACGGGTCGGCCCGACGTTACGAAAACGAGTCTCTGGGCTACAACTCGCGCCTGGATGCTCTGCAGGCGGCCCTTCTGAGGGTCAAGCTCCCGCACCTGGACGCGAACAACGAGGGACGCAGGGCCGCCGCCCTGCGGTACGAGGACCTGTTCGCGGACGTGGAAGGCGTGCTGACGCCGGGAGTCGTTCCGGGGCACGTGTTTCACCAGTACACGGTGCGCGTGCTGGACGGACGACGGGACTCCGTGCAGAAGGCGCTGATGGCGGCGAGGATCGGGAGCATGGTGTACTACCCGATCCCGTGTCACCGCCTCCCGGTGTACGCGGACCGCGGGTTCTCGATGCCCGTGACGGAGCGGCTGGCGACCGAAGTCCTGAGCCTCCCGATCTGGCCGGCCATCCAGCCGGCGGCGCAGGAGCGGGTGCGGGACGCGGTCGCGGCGGCGCTCTCCTGACAGCGCTTCGGCGGACGATGTCGCGTCCGGCCGTCAGGTCCTGACCCGCGCCATCAGGCCGAGCCCGGCCAGGAAGAAGATCGCGTTCGGGAACCAGGCCGCCGCCACCGGCGGCAGCACGCCGCCGGCCCCCAGCGCCTCGCCGATCCGGATCAGGGTGAGGAAGACGATCGTGGTGGCGAGCGCCAGTCCGATCGACAGCGCGGCCCCGCCCCGGCGCGTGGAGTTCGCGAGCGGCGCGCCGAACAGCACGATGATGAAGCAGGTGAACGGGAACGCGATCTTCAGCGCCCGCTGCACCATCTCCTTCTTCGGGTCCTCGCCCGAGCGCTCGAGCGCCTCGATGAACCTCCCGAGCTCGGCGTAGTCCATCTCCTCCGGCGCCTTGGCCTTGGCGAGTAGGTCACCCGGCGTCTCCCGGAACTGGCCCTGCCACAGCTCGGCGAAGCCGACGTCGATCGTGTGATTCCGCTCCGGCATGAAGCGCACGTGCCCGTTCTCGAGCACCCAGCGGGACCGGGCCGAGTCCCAGCGCGCTTCCGGCGCGCTGACGGAATAGGTCGGATACCCGTATCCGACTCCTTCCCGGTCGACCTTGATGTTGCTCATCTTTCCCGCCGTCGCATCCAGCCGGCGCACGAAGTAGTAACGGCCTCCGTCACCCCGGTACACGAAGTTCAGGCGGACGTCGAAGTCCCGCTGCTCTTCCTTCTCGATCGCCGCCGCGGCCCGCCGGTTGGAGTCCGGGACCACCTCGGAGAGGGCGAGGGCCAGCAGACTGATCCCCATGCCGAGCATCAGCATCGGGGCGACCACCCGGTAGAAGCTCACTCCCCCCGCCTTGGCGGCCGTGATCTCGAAGTGCCGTGTCATGCGGGAGACGGTGAACACGGCCGCGAGGAGGGCCGCGATCGGGAACGCGAGCAAGGCCTGATAGGGAAGCTGATAGAAGTAGAACGCCACCACCTGCGACTGCCGGACGCCGTCGGAGAGGAAATTGTCCAGGCGATCGGTGAGGTCGATGACCTGGAAGAGGAACGGCACGCCGAGCACGCAGATCAGGAATATCTTCAGGAACTGTCGAGACACGTACCCGTCGAGGATCTTCACCCTCCGGCCCTCCGCGCCTGGAAGAAGCCGGTGATCCCTATCAGCCCGAACAGGATGTTGGGGCTCCACATCGCGAGGGCAGGCGAGAGCAGCCGGCGGTCGGCCAGCTTCTCTCCGCCTATCAGCGCGACGTAGTAGAGACAGAACACCGCCAGGCTGACCCCCACGACGAGGCCCACCCCGCCGCGGCGGAAACGGACCGCCACCGGCACGCCGATGAGCACGAACACGATGCAGGCGGCCGGGATGGTGAATTTCTTCCAGATCTCGACCTCGAACCGGTTGGCCGTCTCGCGGTGCCTTTGGAGCTGGATCGCGTTCGCCCTGAAGGAATTGTAGGCCGATGAAGGGACCTCGAGGCGGCGGCCCGTCTTCCAGGCTTCTGCAACCGGACCCGCCGTGTCGGCAGGGGCGAGCTCCGCCTCTTCCGGAGCGAGGCCACCGAGGCGCCGGGAGGTGGCGGCCATGGCCATGGCCCGGCTCACGTCCTCCACGCGCTGCGCCTCCACCTTCGCTTCCCGGACCTGGGCCATCATCGAATCGATCGGGAGCTCGCGGTCACTCCGGTACCGGCTCAGGTCCCGGTTCAGCTCGTTTCCGACCTCGGAGATCCGGATGTCGTTCTTTCCGAACCACACCTCGGTCAGCGTTTCCGGCGAGCTCTCCCGGGTCTCGAGGATCTTGCCGTCGAACAGCGTGAGGTAGAGGTCCGTCTGCGCCTCGTTGAACGCCATGCTCCCGCTGTCGGCGTAGATCGTCCTCGAGCGCTCCGGATCTCTCTCGTCCCAGATCGTCACGTTCTCCAGCTGGCTGGTGGCGTTGTCGATGTGGGCGGCCTGGAGGAACAGGCGTCGCTCGATGACCTCGTTCACCCGGCGCTCCTGGAGCGCGAAGGTGGGCTGCTTGCGGCCGATGCTGACGCGGAGGCTGGCGAGGCGGTAGTTGGCATCGGGGAGCACGGTGTCGTTGAACCACACCATTCCCGCTCCCACCAGCGTGGCCGCCAGCACGACGGGCGCCGCGATTCGGGCGAGGCTCACGCCGCTCGCCTTCATCGCAGCGATCTCGTTGTCCGCGGCCAGCCGGTTGAAGGCGTACAGGACGGCCACGAGCACCGCCATCGGGATGATCACGGCGAGGATGAACGGGATCGAATAGAAGAAGACTTCGAAGATGACCCTCGCACCGAGCCCCTTGCCGACCAGCTTGTGAAACTGCTTTGCCAGCTGGTCCAGCAGCATGAGCAGCGTGAGCGCGGTCACCGCGAACGTGAACGGCGCGATCAGCTGCTTGAGCACATAGCGGCTGAGGATCCTCATGACCCCGATTCGGTTGCTGGAAGCCTTGCCCGGCGCCCGCCTGGCCGTAATGTACCGCCGAACGGGCTTAAGGCTCCATACCACTTCACGAGAGGCAGATCGAGCATGCCAGAAGCGCCTCGCTCGATCGCCGTCGTGCTGCTCAGCGCGATCGGCGACGTGGTCCACGGCATGCCGATCGTCACCTCGCTCAAGCGGGCGTGGCCCGATGCACGGATCACGTGGGTCATCCAGCCGCTGGCCCACGCTCTCGTCGAGCCGCACCCGGACGTGGACGAGTTCATCGTGTTCGACCGTTCCGCCGGTCCCGCGGCGTTCGGGGACTTTCGCCGACGGGTCGCCGGCCGCCGATTCGATCTCGTCGTGGGACTCCAGGTCTACCTCAAGGCGGGACTGCTCACGGCCCTGCTCCGGTCGCCGCGGAAGCTGGGATTCGACCGACGCAGGGCCCGCGACATGAACTGGCTGTTCACCAGCGAGCGGATCCCCGCCCACGAGCCGCAGCACGTGCAGGACCAGTACTTCGAATTCCTCCACTACCTGGACGTGGATCCCGTGCTCGAGTGGCGATTCGAGTTCAGCGAAAGGGAGCGCGCGGCGCGAGACCGGTTCTTCGAGGAACTGGATCGTCCGGCGCTGGCGGTCGTGCTGGGGACCACCCGGCCGGGCAAGAACTGGCTGCCCGAAAGGTACGCCCGCGTGCTCGAGGCGGCCGAGACGGACTTCGGTCTCCGTCCCGTGATCGTGGGGAGCGAGAGCCGGGCCGAGCTGGAGGCCGCCGGGCGGGTGATCGGGTCCAGCAGCTCGTCACCCGTGTCCGCCCTGCGCGATGACCTCCGCCGCCTCGCCTGGATCCTGGACGGCTCCGCCCTCATGCTGAGCCCCGACACCGGCCCGTTGCACATCGCGTCCGCCCTCGGAACTCCGGTCATCGGGCTCTACGGGTACACGGATCCGAAGCGCGTCGGTCCCTACCGGGGTCCGCCCGAGCTCGTGATCGACCGTTTCTCACGGCCGGGGGAGACCGTCCCGTCCGCCGAGTTCAGACCCGGCAACATGGAGAGAATCTCGGTGGACGACGTGCTGGAGAAGCTCGACCTCGCCGTTCGGCGCTTCGTGCCGTGAGCCCGACTCGCGGAACCCGCGTGGGGTGGTGCGGGTGACAGGGTGTGCCATATTCCGTAGCCATCCCACGTATCGAAGCGCCGAGGGAAGGAGAGCGCCCGTAGTTTCGTGAGCAAAGGCAGAATCCTGTGGGTCGATGACGAAGTCGATCTGCTCCGTCCGCACACGCTGCTCCTGATCCGCGAGGGCTACCACGTCGATGCCGTGATGAACGGCGCCGACGCGCTCGAGCTGCTCGAGCGTGAGAACTACGACATGATTCTGCTCGACGAGCAGATGCCGGGACTGCGCGGCCTCGACGTGTTGAGTGCCATCCGGACGGCCGGCCGGGATCTCCCGATCGTGATGGTCTCGAAGAGCGAGACGGAGGAGACGCTGCACGAAGCGCTGGGCCGGCGGGCGGATGATTACATCGTCAAGCCGACGAGTCCGCGGCAGGTCCTCTCGGTGGTCACCCGGCTGCTGGCGGGAGCGCGGCTGCGGAATCAGCAGTCGGCGCGGGAGTTCACGCAGCGGTTCGGCGAGCTGCGCGATGCCATCATGAGGGCCTCCACGTGGGGGGACTGGGCCGCGCTGTACAGCGAGCTGGTGGACTGGGACCTGCGCCTGGAGGAATCCGACGAGCCGAGCCTCATCGAGACGATCGACGCCCTGCGCGGTGACATCAGGAGGAACTACTCCGAGCTCGTGACGAAGAGGTATCCGGAGTGGCTGCAGGAGGAGGGGGAAGTCGGCCCGCCCCTGTCCGTGGACATCATGGAGCGGTTCTTCGCTCCACTTCTGGGCGATGGGCGGTCGGCCCTGCTCGTGGTGATCGACTGCCTTCGGCTGGACCAGTGGCGGGCCATCCGCCCCCTTCTCACGGATCTGTTCGAGGTGGAGGAAGCCCTCTATTCATCGCTGCTTCCCACGGCCACGCCGTTCTCGCGCAACGCGATCTTCAGCGGCCGCTTCCCGGACGAGATCGAGGCGATGCACCCGGGCTGGTACGATTCGGGCTCCGAGGCCGGCTACAACACGTTCGAGGACGAGCTGTTCGCCGCGCACGTGGCCGAGCTCGCCGGACCGGAAGTGCGCACGCACTACGAGAAGCTGTTCTCGGCCGACCAGGGAAACGCGATGCTCCAGAGGCTGGGCGGGTACCTGTCCGGCCCTTCGGCCACGGCGCTCGTCTTCGGTTTCGTCGATCTCCTGACCCACGGCCGCAGCGAGTCGAGGCTGATCTGGGAGGTCGCGAGAGACGAGTCGGCACTGCGCTCGCTCACGGTCTCCTGGTTCGAGAGGTCGGCGGCGTTCGGCGCGCTGAAGGAGGCGGCCAGGAGGGGAGCTTCGGTGCTCTTCACGACGGATCACGGTTCGGTGCACTGCAACCGCCCGCTGACGATCTACGCGCACAAGGACGCCACTCCGAACCTGCGCTACAAGTTCGGGCGTGACATGCGAGTGGATAACCAGGGAGGCGTGATGGCCGTGACCGATGCCGGCGCACTGCGCCTGCCGGCGCGCGGCTTTCACTCGACCTACATGATGTGTCGCGACGACTACTTCTTCGTCTATCCGACGAAACTGCGCGAGTACCAGGGCCGATACCGCGACTCCTTCCTGCACGGCGGCGTGAGCCCGGAGGAGATGGTCCTCCCGGTGGCGCTTCTCACGCCGAGATCCTGAGGAAGCGGAGCATGTGGTCATCGTACGCTCGCCTGCTTCGTTACGTCGGACCGTTCACGGCGCTGCTCGCGGGCGCCATCGTCCTGATGGCGGCGTCGGCGGCACTCGACGCGTTCAGCCTCGTTCTCCTGATACCGTTCCTCCAGTCGTTGTTCGGGATGGACGTCCTCGCCGGTGCCCAGATGAGCAGCATGGAGCATCTGCTGAACGGGTGGTTCGGCGGCTGGCTCCGGTCCGGGAATCCACTGGACTCGCTCCGAAACGTATGCCTGCTGGTGCTCGGCGCTCTGTTCCTGAAGAACCTCACCCTCTACGGAGCGCGACTCCTGACCGTGTACGTGCAGGAACACGTCGAGCGGCACATGCGGGACGACGTGTACGGTCATCTGCAGGACCTGCCGCTGTCGTACTTCGGCCGGATGAAGGTGGGACAGCTGATCACCCGGGTCCTGAACGACACCCGGGAAGCTCGCACGGTCATCACCTTCGCCCTCACGGACGTTCTGCGGCAGGCGGTGACGGCCGGGATCTACGTGGCGGTGCTGTTCCTCCTCTCGTGGCGGCTCACCCTGGTGGCCCTGGTGACCGGGCCCCTCGTGGCGGTGTTTCTCGGCCCCGTTCTGCGCAGGTTGAAGGGAAGCTACGGTAAGGCGTTCCAGCAGCGGGGCGAGCTGATGTCCGTGGCGCAGGAGACGATGAACGGGATCCGGCTGGTGAAGTCGTTCGGCGCCGAGCAGCACGAGCGGGACCGGTTCAGCCGAAGCTCGGGGCAGTACGCCCGCCGGATGGTGCGGGCCAACGCCCTCAGCGAAGCGGCCGGACCGATCTCCGAGACTCTGTCATCCCTGATCGCCATCGTCCTCATCTGGATCGGGGCCAACATGGTCCTCGGCAACGGGACGCTGACCGCCGAGGTGTTCATCGTGTTCGTCACGATGGCGGTGCGCCTCGTGTCTCCCGTCAAGGCACTGGCGCAGTTCCCGACGAAGCTGCAGCTCTCCATCGCGGCCGCCGAGCGCTTCTTCGAGGTCCTCGACGCGCCCGCGGAGCCCGCGCACGGCCCGGGAAGCGAGGCGCCGGCGCCGGAGCCGCGCGATTCGATCCGCTTCGAGAACGTGGACTTCGAGTACGAGCCCGGCCGGCCGGTCCTGCAGGGAATCGACTTCGAGGTGCGACCCGGAGAGGTGGTGGCCCTCGTGGGGCCATCCGGAGCCGGGAAGAGCACGCTGGTGGACCTGCTGCCCCGCTTCATCGATCCCACGGGTGGCCGGATCACCATGGACGGACGGGATCTGAAGGACCTGCCGCTCGGCTCGCTGCGCTCGCTGTTCGGAGTGGTGAGCCAGGAAACCGTGATCTTCCACGACACGGTGCGGGCCAACGTCAGCTACGGGGCCGGCCACTCGGAGGAGGAGATTCTCGATGCGATCCGGGCGGCCAACGCCGCGGACTTCATACGGGACCTGCCGGACGGCCTCGACACCATGCTCGGCGATCGGGGCGTCCGGCTTTCCGGCGGCCAGAGACAGCGAGTCGGGATCGCGCGGGCGATTCTGCGCGATCCGCCGCTTCTCATACTCGACGAGGCCACGTCCTCGCTCGACACCGAGAGCGAGCAGCTGATCCAGGCGGCGCTCGAGCGTCTCCTGAGCGGCCGCACGGTGTTCGTGATCGCCCATCGCCTGTCGACGATCAGCGGCGCGGACCGGATCCTGGCCCTGGATGACGGAAAGCTCATCGAGTCGGGGACGCACGACGAGCTGTACGAGGCGGGCGGGCTGTACAGGAGACTGTGCGACCTGCAGTTCGCCACACCGGGAGCGCCCGCGACGGCGCCCGATCAGGCAGCCGTCGGCGGGTCGGGTTCCGCGGCGTAGGCGTGCTCCAGGACGACCCATCCGGAGAGCGCCTCATCCAGCTGCAGCTTGCGGAACGAGCGCTTGAGCCGCTTCAGGTTGCGGCGGGCTCGCCGGGCCGGGGCCGGACCGGCGGCGACCGACGCCCGGTCGAGGTCGATCACGAAGACCGGCCCCTCTCCGTCCTCGGTGACGATCAGGTTGTGAGCGTTGAGATCGGCGTGGATGCCGCCCGCCTCGTGGAAACTGCGGATCGCCCGGCCCATGCCCTCCAGCACCAGCTCCAGTCGTTTCTCCGAGGCATCCGCCAGAACGGTGGCGGCGCTGTGCGCCCGGGGCAGCCGGCGGGTCACGAGGCAGGCCACGTAACCCGGCCGGGCCGCCGACTGGACGGCCGCGAGCGGTTCGGGAACGGGCGCTCCCCGCTTCCGGAGTCGATGCGTGGTCACGAGCTCGGCAAACGCCCGGTCTCCGAGAAAGTACCGGCGTCGGTTGACGCGTTCGACCCAGCCGCCGCGCCGGCAGGGCCGCACGACGGCTTCGCCCAGCGGTCCGGCCGACACGACCCGCGCTCCGCCCCGCCCTCCCGTGATCCCGCTCTCTTCTCCGGGGGAGGCATCGTCGGCTTGCGGAGAAGTGATCGCAGGCCCGAGCGGGCAGTCGACCAGCCGGTGCCGCTCGAAGAACTCGAGGAAGTCACTTCGCACCACGGCCGTGGTGTGGTCGGTGTGGATCACCCTGTAATCGGGTGCCATCCAATCGGGAAGCTCGACGCCCATCTCGCAAGATGACACGGAGGCGGCCCCGGCGCGACGACCCTTCTCGTCCGGCGAACCGTGGTTTACCTTGCCGCGCATGAGGAACGCATTTCAGGGGAACCCCCGGTGACCCGTCCGCTACTCCGCGTTCTCCACGTCGAGTCCGGCCACGAATGGCGGCTGACGAGAAACCAGGTGAGGCTGCTGGTGGATGGGCTGCGCCGGGTTCCAGGCGTCGACCAGACCGTCGCCACGCTGGCGCGCTCGCGGCTCGAGCGGGCGGCCCGCGACATGGGCATTCCGGTCGTCTCTCTCCCCTGGTCGGTGGGCGCGGACCCGCGGGCTCTCCGGACGCTGGCCCGACAGGTCCGGCGGCACTGGGACATCGTTCACGCACACGATACGCATGCGCTGCGACTGATGGCTTACCTGGCGGCCCTCGAGGGCTCGCGGAGCGCCATCGTCGCGTCGCGCCGTACCGTCCAACCCCCGCGATCGGCATGGAAGTGGCGTCGGGCGGACCTCGTGCTGGCCGTTTCCGAGTCTGCGCGCCAGTCCCTGGTCGATGGCGGGGTCGAGCGCACGCGGGTGATCGTGGTCCCCGAAGGAGTCGACACGGTCGGCCTCGAGCCGCCCCGGCCGGGGGCGCTCCGAGCGGCGGCGGGGGCGGAACCGGGGCACTTCTTCATCGCATCTCTCGCCGCGCTGGGTCCGGACCGGGATCACGCGACGCTCCTGCGCGCGGCCTCCCTCGTCGTTCGAGCGTACCCGAACGCCCGGTTCGCGATCTTCGGTGAGGGCCCCGAGCGGGGACGCCTCGAGAGCCTCATCGACGTTCTCGGCCTGGAGGGGCGGGTCTGCCTTCCCGGATACGTCGAGAACGCCCGCCTTTCCCTGGCGGACATCGATCTGTTCCTGATGCCGTCACAGCGCGAGGAGCTGTCCACGGGCTGCCTGGAGGCCATGTGGGCGGGGGTGCCGGTTCTGATGACCGCCTCGGGTGACGGGCGCCTGAGGGCGGAAGGCATCGAACCGGTGCGGCCTGCCGACCACGCGGAGATGGCCACGGCGATCGGACGGTTCATCGAAGACGCGGAATACAGGCGGCTCACGGGCGAGAAGGCCAGGCGTTACGCCCGCGCTCATCCCGCCGAGGAGATGGTCCGGGCGACGCTCGAAGCGTACGACGCGGTGTCCCGGAGGGGATGCGGCGCTCGATGAAGGTCCGGGACCTGCTGGAGTACGCTCCGGCCCGGGCGGCGGAGAGCCTGCTGAGCGCCTTGCCCGGCCCGGTCGGCGACAGGTTCGGCGGCGTGGCCGGTGCCACCGCGTGGAGACTGGGCACGCGGCGCGACACCGTCCTGCGGCAGATCGCGGAGGCCTTTCCGGAGCGACCTCCCGAATGGGTCACGGCGACCGCGAGCGCCTGCTACCGGCACTTCGGCCGTGAGATCGCGGCCATCGCGCGAATCGGCCGTCTCGGCGGTGAGCCGCTGGTGTCCGGAATGCAGGACGGCCGGGTGGCGGTGGATCTCCATAGCGAGGTGACGGGCGGCGGCGGGGCGATCATCGTGACCGGGCACATCGGCAACTGGGAAGCGGCCGGGGCGTTCCTCGCGGCGGCCGGCCTTCCCATGGCCGCCGTGGTGAAACGACAGCGGAATCCGGCCTTCAACGAGCGATTGGTGGCGACACGGCGACGATCCGGGATCGAGCCGATCTACATGCAGGACGCTCACGCCCGGATCCCCCGGGCGCTGAGCGAGGGAAAGACGGTCGCCCTGGTCGCCGACCAGGATGCGGGTGAGAGGGGAGTGTTCGTGCCGTTTCTGGGTCGCGCCGCATCGACGTTCAGGGGTCCGGCGAGGCTCGCGCTGGCGCAGGACGTTCCGCTATTCTTCGGTGCCGCGTTGCGCCTCGGAGCGGGCTACAGCGCGGTGCTGGAGAGAATCGAGCCACCCGGGACGGGCGAGGGCGCCGAGCTCGAGTTCACCCGACGCTGGGTGTCACGGCTGGAAGTCCACGTCCGGCGGCACCCGGAGCAGTATTTCTGGTTCCACCGGCGGTGGAAGACGCGGCCTCCGGGAACGACGGCCGCGACCTGACGGTACATAGCGAACGGGAGACCCGCGCCTTCGCACGACCGCGCGGGTCGGTCGGACATCGAAAGGAGAGGTGCGCGACGTGATCTACGTCTCGCTGCCAGTACATAACGAGGAGCACACCATCGGTGTGCTGATGTGGAAGATCCGCAAGGTCTTCACGGATCTGGACCGCGATTTCCGGATCCTGGTCGTGGACGACGCGTCGACCGATGGCACGGCCGAGGTGCTCGAGCCGTATCGGCGCGTCCTGCCGCTTACCGTGTTTCGGAACGAAACGCGGCGAGGGTACGCTGCGTCGCTCGAGAAGCTGATCGGTGAGGCCGTCGACCTGTCCCGTTACCCCAAGCGGGACGCGCTGCTGGTGATGCAGGCCGATTTCACGGACGGCCCGGAGATGATCCCGGAGATGCTCCGGAGATTCCAGGGTGGGGCGGACCTCGTGGCGGGCAGGACGGTGGACATCCAGGACGCGCCACGCGCGGTCCGGTTCGCGCGGTTCGGGGCCGGTTTGATCGTGAAGCCGCGCGGCGCCGCCGCCGAGGTGGAGGACCCCTTCTGCGGGTTCCGTCTGTACCGTCTGATAACTCTGAAGCGCGCTCTCAAGGATGTGCCCGAAGGTGGCAGGCTGCTGCGTCACGAGGGCTGGGCGTCCAGCCTCGAGCTGTTGAGCGCGGTGACGCCGCACCTGCGCAGCGCGGCGCAGGTGGACATCCCCACCGATTATTCCCGCCGCTACCGCCGCAGCCGGTTCCGCGCCGCCGCGACGCTGTGGGCTCTGATGCGGGCCTCCCGCGATCCCCGGCTCCGCCGGGACCCGGCCGAGGGCCGGGCGTGACCCCGGTCCGCCTTTCCCGTCACCTCCTGCCGTTTCTGGCCCTGCTCGCGGTGGGCCCACGACCGGCCGGCGCGCAGGCGACCGGCCCGGGCGAGGACATCGTGCAGCCGTGGCGATTTCCAGTCGGGGAGCGGATGGAATTCTCGGTGAGCTGGGGACGGGTCCGGCTCGGGGAAGGGTCGCTCGAGGTCGAGGCGATCGACTCGATCGGCGGGCAGGAAGGCTACCGGGTCGCCCTGGAGATGTGGGGCGGGCCTCCCTTCTACCGGGTGCAGGACCGGCAGGTCAGCTGGATCCGTCCCGACCCGCTGGGCTCGCTGCGGTTCGAACAGAGCCTGAGCGAAGGCAGCTACAAGCGTGACACCAGGTACTCGTTCGACTTCGACCGGATGACCTACGATCGTGAGGACCTCGTCGACGACGAGTGGCGTGCCAACGGCAAGGAGTCGGACGTCCCGCTTCTCGGAGGGGCCCTGGACGATCTCTCCTTCATCTACTTCGCCCGGCTGCTTCCGCTGGAGGTCGGTGAGCGGTACGAGTTCGACCGCTACTTCAAGGAAGCCGGGAATCCGGTCGTCATCGAAGTGCTGCGCCGGGAGGAGATCCGCGTGCCGGCCGGGACCTTCCAGACGATCGTGGTGCGGCCGATCATAAGGACCGGTGGGGCCTTCGGCGACGGCGGGGAAGCCGAGCTCTACCTGACCGATGACGAACACCGGGCGATCGTGCGCCTCAAGACCAGCATGGCCGTCGGGTCCGGGAACATGTTCCTCACGCGTTACGAACCAGGGGAGGGCGCGCTGATCCCCGTCGCCGCGCCGCTCAGCCCGGCGTCGTCCGGTCCGTCGAGCGCCGCGGGAGACCGGCGTTGAGCGCGGCGGGCGGTCCTCCCGATCGGCGGGACGAGGTGCGGCGGGTGCCCGTGGCGGACCGGCCCAACAAGGTGTCATCCGGAGACTTCGCCACCCCTCCGCCGGCCGCGGGCGCTGCGCCATTCGGACAGTTCTACGACTCGCTTCCTCACATACTGGCCGCCGATTCGCTGCGTGCCGTTGCGCGCGGCATCGCCTCCTCGGTCCGGAGGGATCGCGCGGTCGTGTGGATGCTGGGCGGCCACGTGGTGAAGACCGGCCTGTCGCTCGTGCTGATCGACCTGATGGAGCGCGGGTGCGTCACGCACCTCGCGGTCAACGGAGCCACGGTGATTCACGACTACGAGACGTGCCGGTGGGGCGGAACCTCGGAAGACGTGGAGGCGGGCCTGGCCGATGGGACGTTCGGCATGGCGCTGGAGACCGGGCGCGACATGAACCTGGCGATCCGGAGCGGACGGGACCAGGGCATCGGGCTGGGCGCGGCGCTCGCTTCCGACCTCCAGCGTCGTGAGGACAACGCCCACCCGGAGCTGTCGCTGATCCTGGCCTGCCGAAGGCTGGGCGTACCGCTGACCGTGCACGTCGCCGTCGGAGCGGACATCATTCACCAGCACCCGGAGGCGGACGGGGCGGCGATCGGCGAGACGTCCTACGCCGATTTCCTGACTCTCGTGGAGTCGTTGGGCGGGCTGGATGACGGAGGGGCAGTGGTGAACGTCGGATCCGCCGTCATCCTGCCCGAGGTGTTCCTGAAGGCGCTCACGATCCGGCGAAACCTCGACGCGGGCGCCCCGCGAGGCTTCATGACCGCGGACTTCGACATGATCCGGCAGTACCGCCCCCGCGTGAACGTCGTCGAGCGGCCCACGCGCAGGAGTGGTGGAAAGGGCCACCAGATCACGGGGCATCACGAGATCATGGTACCTCTGCTCGCCTGGGCCATCGGTGAGGAACTGTCCCGGTGACCGGCGCAATCTCCATGCGAGAAGGGCGGTTTCGAAGATCCGGGAGGCGCTTTGCGGCGCCATCCGACCCCGGGTATATTGACCGGGCGAGTCCCGGGGCCGAGCGGTTCGAAGGGAGAACCGTCGACGCCGGGAGGGATTGAATCGAGGAGGAGGATCATTGTCACGCGGAAGACAAAAACAGACGACGTTGGATCTGGCTCGTGATGAGCTGTTCAGTCATATTCAGCGATGTGGCGTGCTGGACGCGGAGGACTCGGAGCGCCAGGAGTGGATGACGGACACCGTCGAGTACCTGCGTGAACGGTATCCGGCGCTTTCGGATGGGGAAGTGAAAGAGCTCGAAGCGATCGGGCACAGATATTGTCAGCCGGCGATACCGTTCGGTTCGCCCGCAGGGGACAACCCCGAGGCCACCGACTGAGGCAAGACGAGGTCGGCACAACCTGAACCTGCCGCTACAGCGACCGGAAACGGTCTCCCGCGCTCGCTTCGACGCCTGGATGCGAGCGAGACCTGATTGGGCACCGGGCGGGCTCTCGCGAGCCGCCTGGAACGGGTCCCCCTCCCCGACGATTCCCGCCTGATGGGATCACTGTTCGCCGCGAGGATCGCTCTCCTGCTCGGCCTCGTGGCCGCGAACGGCTTCTTCGTGGCCGCAGAGTTCGCGCTCGTGGCGTCCAGGCATCGGGCGGAGGAGCAGCCGGGAGAGGACCCGCTGCGGGCCGACCCGGGCATTCGGAGAGCGCGCAGGTCTCTCGGGCGACCGATATCGGGAGCGCAGCTGGGGATCGCTCTCAGCACGCTCGGCGTGGGCTGGTTCGGCGTCACCTGGCTGGCTCCGGGAATCCAGACGGCCCTCGATTCCACGGGGCTGCCGAGTGGAGTCGGTCTGACGGTCGGCGTGGTCGTGGCCCTGGCGGTCGTCGGGGGGCTCCACCTGATTCTCGGCGAGCTGGTCCCTCGAGCTCTCGGGCTGAGTCGGGCGCACCGCATCGCCGGGATCGTCGCGCGGCCCCTGAACCTGTTCACGGCCGTGATGTCGCCCTTCCTCTGGGTGCTCAACGCGCTGGCCGAACCGGTGGTGAGTCGGAGCGGGGATCTGACCGGCGGCTACGGGCAGGTCCACGGTCCCGCGGAAATCGAGGCCCTGCTTCGCCACAGCCGGGCCGAGGGCGTGGTGGAAGAGGACGAGGAGGAGATGATCCACGGGGTCTTCGAGCTCACGCGGACCGTGGCGCGCGAGGTCATGACACCGCGGCCGGACATCGTGGCTTTCCCGGAGAGCGCCTCGCTCGACGAGGTACTGGACAAGGCGGAGGAGTCCGGTTTCTCGAGGTTCCCGGTGTACCGGGAGTCGATCGATGATGTGACCGGCGTGGTGCTGATCAAGGACCTGCTGCGCTGGCTGAGGGCCTCGCCGGAGGAGGAGTTCGCGCTGACCGCCGTGATGCGCGAGCCGTTCTTCATCCCGGATACGAAGCCGGTGGATGATCTGCTGGCCGAGTTCCGCAGTCAGAAGCTCCACCTGGCCGTGATCGTGGACGAATTCGGCGGTACGGACGGGGTCGTGACCCTGGAGGACCTGGTCGAGGAGATCGTAGGCGACATCTTCGACGAGCACGACGTGGCGCAGCAGGAGATCGTCGTTCTCGGCGTCGGTCGCGCGCGGATCGACGGCGGAGCCGATCCCGCGGACCTGATCGAGCAGTTCGGACTCGGTGAGGTGGCGGAAGCGGACGAGTACGACACGGTGGCCGGTTACGTGATCGGCAAGCTCGGCCGAATCCCCGAGGTGGGACAGACGGTGCGGCTCGGTCGCGCCAGGCTCGAGGTGGTGGAGACGACCGAGCAGCGGGTAACCAGCCTGGAACTTCGGGTGGTCGGGCCGGTCAAGGACGGAGAGGTGCCGGAGGAAGGTGCCGCACCGACGCCGGAAGCGTGATCGATCGGATGGAGAGGGCGATGGGCAAGTTGAGTCGGCGGAAGTTCATCCGGGAGGCGGGAGCCGTTGCGGGAGCGACGGCGATCGTCCCGGCCGTGCTCGGCCACGACCTGGCGACGGCGAAGCCGTCCCGCAGTGGGGCGGGCCCCCTGATCCTGGACGGCGCGGCCACCGAACCGACCGTCGTGTCCAGCGAGAACGGACTGCGGGCAACCGAAACGGCCCTGGCGGCCATCGGGGATGGGCTGGGGACCCTGGAGGGAGTCGTGAGCGGCGTGAACCGGGTCGAGGAGGATCCGGAGGACCGCACGGTGGGATACGGAGGGCTACCGAACGCGCTCGGGGTCGTGCAGCTGGACAGCCAGGTCTACCACGGACCGACCCGGGGCGTCGGCGCCGTGGCTGCACTCGAGGGCTTCGTCCACCCGTCGCGCGTGGCGCTCGCCGTGATGCGGTTCACGGATCACGTGCTGCTCGTCGGTCGCGGGGCGGCCCGCTTCGCTTCCGAGATGGGCTTCGAAGAGACGGACCTGCTCACCCCGGAGTCGCGGGAAGAGTGGTTGCGATGGAGGGCGAGCCTGTCCGACGAGGACGACTACCTGAGTCCGGAGGAGAGCGGCGAGCCGGTCCGGAGCTTCTCAGACCCCTCCGGCGCGGTGTCGCCCCCCTCGGGAGAGGCGGTCGGGG
>CANPVW010000270.1 GCA_947581745.1 Candidatus Benthicola azotiphorus | reverse complement strand
CTCGACTCCGGACGAGGGTTCCGGTTCGGTTGAGCCGGGGCGCACCGTACCCGCCTGGAAGGCCGGGTGGCCTCACCGAACAAACCCTCGCCTGCCTCGTTCCCGAGTCGCCGCCCTGCGCGGGCGGACCTGACCTTGTTTCCGAACCATCGGGCCGCAGTTTCGCGGCAGGTCGCGATTGCCGCAGGTAACCGATACGCATCGAGGTGTCCCGCGTCAATACCGCGGACACTGCTGAACGCTACATATTGGGGCGCCTGAGTGCCTGGCCCACAACCTGTGGTATGGGAGGCGCGAGGAGGCCGAACCCTGCCGACAATGCGGGAGATCGCTCGCCTTATGAGACAGCCCCCCCGCCCCCCCACCCGTCCCCCGGCACGCATCCTGCCCTTCCCACCTGTATGGATCGGAAAGACGCCCCCCGGAAGCGGAACACGGTGGCCTCTCTCTCGGGAGAGGTCGCGGACCTGCTCATCGAGCTCGGCTCCGCGTTCCAAAAATTCGGCATGTACCCGCAGGGCCACCCGGCCCTCGCGCCGGCCGTCGAGGCCGTCAAATCGAGGCTTTCCGGGGTGCTCGCCACGCGCCCGAGACTGGCGCTCGGGGTGGGCCGCGACGAGCTGCTGGTCGAGGGCGTGCCCACCGACTCTTCGCACCCGCTGTTCCGCAACCTGGCGACCCGGTTGTACCGGCACGAGATCGGCGCCGTAACCTTTGCAGAAGGCGTGACATCCGAGGAAATCGCGGAGGTGCTGCGGCTCGTCGCGAGCGACCCCGAGCGCACCGGAAGGACTCTCGGCTCGGAGTCCGAGGCCGTCCTGCGAGGCCGTCCGCACATCCGGCTCGAGCCCGCCCGGCTGGCGGAGCTCAGGCTGAAGGCGCGAAGCAGCCTCTCCAGGGCCGAGCGAAAGGAGCAGGAGGCCAGTCTCTGGCGTACGCTGGCCGGCGCGGCCGTCACCTCGGGATCGGCCGCCGAGGGAGACCCGACGACCAACGGAAAAGGCGAACCCAGGGAGCAGTCCAGAGCCGCCCGGGATGTCACCGCCCTGTTCCGAAGGGCGGGGGTCGAAGGACCGGCCCCGAGCCAGCGCGAGACGCCTGAGGACGGGGGGGAACCACTCGATCCGCAGGAGCTCGCGCAGCGCTTGAAGGAGCTCTCCGACGACGTGGAGTTCGATCGCACGATGGGCCGGCAGATGGCGGAGATCGCGCGAAGCCTGGCCGTTCTCGATCCGGACGAGCACAGCGATCTCCGCGATCGCTTCACCGAGCTCCTCGCCGACCTGGACCCGGTCACCCTGCGCCGCGTGATGTCGATGGGAGGGGACGACAGGGCTCGACGACAGTTCCTCCTGGACTCCGTGCGCGGCGTGGGGGCGGACGCCGTGCTGACGCTGATCCGGGCCGCCACGGAAGAGAGCTCGAGCGACATCTCCCGCTGGATGCTCCGTCTTCTGACCAAGATGGCGGCCCATGCGGAGGAGGGCGGCCGCGCCATGCAGTCCAGGGCCCGCCACGCCTTGCGGGAGCAGGTGACCACCCTGCTGTCCGACTGGGACCTCGACAACCCGAATCCAGAGGGATACGAGAAGGCGCTGGGCCGCCTGGCCCTCAACTCCCTCGGCACGGGCGGCGGATCGGACATGCGGGCAGGCCTCGAGCCCGAACGTATCGCCTGGATGAGCCTCGAGACGGAAGTCGACGGAGAGATCCTCGCGGGAGCCGTCGATCAGTTGCTCGGTGCCGGCCGGGCACGCGAGCTGGTGCAGTGGCTGGACGAGGCGCCGGGGGCCGGCGCGGCCAACCCCGCGGCCATCCACGTGTGGGACCGTCTGGCGGAGCCGGCCGTCGTGCGACGGCTCGTGGAAGAGGAGGACCCGGACTACGACTGCCTCGACCGGGTGCTCCCGCTCGCCGGCCTGGACGCCGCCGAGCCCCTGCTCGATCGCCTCGCGACCGCCGACAACATCTCTCTCCGCCGAGGGATGTTCGATCGGGTCGCGGCACTGGGCCCCGAAGCGGCGCCCCTCGCGGCGGCTCGACTGGCGAACCCCGAAGACACGCCCTGGTTCGTTCTCCGGAACATGCTCGCGCTGATGGGCGCTCTGCCCAGCTGGCCCGGCTCCTTCGACCCGGCGCATTTTCGCGACCATCCGAACGAGAACGTCCGTTACGAGTCCCTGAAGCTCAGCATGCGGCTGTCGGACCAGCGACCCGCCGCCATTCTCGCCGCCCTGGGCGAGAAGGCCGGGCGTATCCAGGGACTCGGCGCAGTGGAAGCGGAAGCCGGCGCCCCGCCGGAAGCCGAGCCTCTGCTGCGCGACGTGGCTCTCGATGCCGCTCAGGACCCGGAGGTTCGGCTACCCGCCATACGGGCCCTGGGCCGCTATCGCACCGAGAGCGCCCGCGAGGCCCTGATCCAGGTCGTGGACGTGCGCCGGAAGTTCCTCGGTTCGGACCAGATCGACGCCTCGCCGGCGCGGCTGGCGGCGCTGCGCGCGCTGGTCGCCTGGTGGCCGAACGACGGAGCGGTCCGGAAGATCGCCGAAGTCGCGGCCGGCTCATCGAACCCGGCGGTGGCCGAGGCGGTGCTGCCGCTGACGGGCGCGGAGGGGGCGCCGTGAGCGATGCGGGCGCCTTTCTGACGGCGATCGGCCGCCAGCTCTCGGTCATGTCCCTGTACGGGCCGGGCCATCCCGCGCGGGTGGAGGGCATGAACAAGGTGACCGAGGAGCTCACGATGCTCCTCAGGGGGAACGCCTTTCCCGCTTTCAGCTTCCTCGACGGCGACGTCGTCTACGAGGGCCACGTGCTGAGCGACATGCGTCACTGGGAGTGGTCCCTCAAGCTGGCCGAAGTGGGCATCGAGCGGCTCGAGGTGGGACCGGGGACGACGCGCGAGGCTCTCGAGGGCTTCCTCGAGGAGGCGCACGCCCGGATGTCGCTGGAGGGCGAAGGCGCGTCGTTCCGCGAGCTGGACGGCCAGACCGCGATTCGTTTCGGCGGCGTGACGCTGGATCCGGACGAAGCCGAGGCCGAGGAAGAAGTCCTCCGGGATCCGCTGGCCATCAGCCTGGAAGAGGAGGCCGAAGTCATCCAGTGGCTGCACGGCGAGATCGATCTGCACGGGGTCGTTCCCGCGGACGAAGCCGCGGCCGTCGTGAAGCTGCTCTCTGTGGCGATGCACTCCGAGCACGACGTGGTGGTCCCGCTGGTCCAGCTGAAGTCCGTTGACCAGTACACGACCAGCCATTCGATCAACGTGTCCTGTCTCTCCATGGCGCTCGCGGAACACCTCAACTTCGTCTCCTCGGACGTGCGCACGATCGGCGAGGCCGCGCTGCTGCACGACGTGGGCAAGACGAAGATCCCTCTGGAGGTCCTCAACAAGAAGGGCAAGCTGACGGACTCGGAATGGAAACTGATCCAATCGCACACGGTCGAGGGTGCGAGGATCCTTCTCGCCTCGGGAGCGGGGATGGAGCTCGCGGCGACCGTGGCCTACGAGCATCACCTGAGCTTCAACGGCGAGGGGTACCCCGAGCTGACCTATCCGCGGCAGACCCACGAGGTCAGCCGGCTCATCCAGGTGTGCGACGTCTACGATGCGCTCCGCACCCGGCGGCCCTTCAGGCCACCGTGGCCGGCGGCGCGCACGATCAAGTTCCTGGAGGAGAAAGCGGGCACGCACCTCGATCCGGACTACGTCCCGTCGTTCATCCGCATGATCGAGAACTGGGAACCGCGGCAGGTCGAACTGCAAGCCGAGGGCGACGAAGCGGCCGCCTGATCCGGGGACGCGCTGCCGTCCGCCGGCTTGTGGAGCGAACGCAACATTCTGCGAAGTGGCAGTGTCTACAGGTATTGAGAGGCGTACGAGCCGTATCCTCGCGTAATTGACCAGGCCGCAGGGCGGCTGGGAGACGGGTGGATGAGAGGGATGACGGGGCGGGTGGTGCGGACGATGGCGATCGTCGCCGGGGTGGCGCTGAGCGCCGCCGGCGGCCTCCGCGGTCAGACTTCCACGAATACGGACCACGATTCAGACGCCGGTGCGCCGCCCAAGCACGCCCTGGCGGTCGGCATCGACCCCGAGCTCATCTCCGTGGACGGCCGCCTGGACGACGAGGCCTGGCGCGAGGCTCATTTCTTCGCGGACTTCCTCCAGAAGGAGCCGGAGCAGGGTGCGGTCCCGACCGAACGCACCGAGATCGCGTTCGTATACGACGACGGGGCGCTCTACATCGGCGCGCGGATGTTCCACCAGGATCCCTCGAGCATCGCCCGGGTGATGACGCGCCGGGATGAGCTGGGCAACGTGGAAACGCTCTCCGTCTCCCTGGACACGTACCTCGACCGGCGAACCGCCTACAGCTTCGCCGTCACCGCCGCCGGCGTCCGCATCGACTGGTTCAATCCGACGGACACCGAGTATCGGCGTGACTTCACGTACAATCCGGTGTGGGAGGCCCGGGTCCAGGTGGACTCGCTCGGCTGGACCGCCGAGATGCGCATCCCGTTCTCGCAGCTCCGGTTCAACGACACCGGTCAGTGGGGCATCAACGTCAACCGGTGGATCCCCTCCAAGAACGAGGACATATACTGGGTCTACATCCCGCGCGAGGAGACCGGCTGGGCGTCCCGGTTCGGCGACCTGACGGGCGTGCAGGACATCGGGTCGGGCAGCCGCATGGAGCTGATGCCGTACGTCGCCTCCGACACGCGCGTGTACAGCCGGGAGCTGGTCGACGGGAACGACCCGTTCGGAGGACAGGCCGAGTTCGAGGGACGCGCCGGGGCCGACTTCAAGATGGGGCTCGGCTCCAATCTCACGCTCGACGCCACAGTGAACCCGGACTTCGGGCAGGTCGAGGCCGATCCCGCCGTCGTCAACCTGTCCGCCTTCGAAGTCACGTTCGACGAGCGCCGGCCCTTCTTCGTGGAAGGGGCGCAGCTCCTGCGCGGCAACGGACAGATGGGACCGCAGTACTACTATTCGAGACGCATCGGGGCTTCGCCCCACCTGTATCCGGAAGCGGACTACGTGGACCGGCCCGACGCCACGACGATCGTCGGAGCCACCAAGATCACCGGCAGGATGTCGAACGGCCTCTCCGTGGGTGCGCTGGGGGCCCTGACATCGGCCGAGCACGCGCGCACGTACGATGCGGGTCTCGACCGTTTCGAGGACGTGGGCGTGGAGCCGATGGCCGGCTGGGGAGTCGTTCGCCTGCAGCAGGAGGTCGGATCCACGGGGTCCACCCTCGGGATGACCGCCACGGGCGTCGAGCGCAGCTTCGGCGGGACCGACGATCCGCTGCGCTACGAGATGAACCGGCAGGCTTTCACGGGGGGCGGCGACTTCCTTCTCCGCCTCGACGGAAAGCGCTACGAGCTGAACGGCCACTTCGGGCTCAGCTACGTGGCGGGCAGCCCGGAAGCGATCTCGAACGTCCAGCTCGCCAGTGCGCATTACTTCGAGCGTCCCGACCAGGATCACGTCACCTACGATCCGACCCGCACTTCGTTGTTCGGGACGTCCGCCTCCCTGCAGTTCCGGAAGGTGGAGGGCGATCACTGGCTGTTCGGACTGGGCGCCTGGGGGGACTCGCCGAACTTCGAGCTCAACGACGTGGGCGTGATCCGGCAGGCCGACGACATCGCCACGTGGGGCAACGTCACGTATCGGGAGACGGAGCCCGGCCGGGTGTTCCGCAACTACGAGATCAACCTGAACACGCAGAACGGATTCAACTTCGGGGGCGTGCACAAGCAGATGCGCTTCGGGCTGTACGGACACTCACAACTGTGGAACTACTGGCAGACCCACCTCGAAGTCAGCTACGCCGCCGGCACCCAGAACGACCGGATGACGCGCGGCGGCCCCCTGATGGGCCAGCCGGCGTGGGGCAGCATCGGGATGGGCCTGGCGAACAACTTCACGTCCAGCACCAGGTGGGACGTGAACTTCATGTGGGGCAACCTGAACCGCGCGAACGACTGGTTCCTGGACGTCGGGATCGGCTTCGAGCCGAGCGACCGGTTCACGTTCCGGGTCGCCCCCGGGGTCTCGTGGCTGACCGACCGTCGGCAGTACTACACCACCCTGGACCGCGATTCGGACCGGACGTACGGACAGCGCTACATCTTCTCCACCGTGGATCAGAAGACCGTCTCGATGCAGGTGCGGGCGAACTACTCGTTCTCGCCCGACCTGAACCTCGAGTTCTACGCCGAGCCCTTCGCCGCCAGCGGCAGTTTCTCGGGCTTCGGAGAGCTGCCCGAGGCCCGCAGCTTCGACCTGCGCGAATACGGCACGGACGGGACCACGATCGACGAGGTCTTCGAGACGGACGAGGACGGCGACACGACACGGTATTACGAGGTCACGGACGGGACCGAATCGTTCACCCTGGACGACTACGATTTCAACACGATCTCGTTCCGCTCCAATCTCGTGCTCCGCTGGGAGCTCCGCCCCGGCAGCACTCTGTTCGTGGTGTGGCAGAGAAACCTCTCCGACTACGCGAACATCGGGGACCCCGTCAACGTGAGCGACATGTTCAGCTCGCTCGGCGCGGCGGGCCAGAACATCCTCGCGCTCAAGCTGAGTTACTGGCTACCGCTGTAGAGGGCTGGCGCGCCTCCTCGATCTTGCCGGCATCGGGTGAGCCGTTCAACTTGCCCGGATGAGCCTGTTCTCGGAGATCAAGGAACGGCGGCTGCTGCCGCTGATGGGCGCCTACATGGTGTCCGGCTTCGTCGCCCTCGAGGGTGTCGACCAGCTCATCGGCAACGGCCTCATCCCGGGTATCTGGTACCGCATCGCCCTCATTCTCTACCTCTACGGAGTCCCGGGCAGCCTCTCGATCGCCTGGTTCCACGGCGCGAAGGGCCGACAGAAGGCGACGCGGACCGAGATCGTCATCCAGGCGGTGCTCGTCGTGCTGGCGCTCGCCACCGCCGCGCTGGTCGTCCGCAACCAGCGCCAGGAGAACCGGCTGGCCGATATCGCGGCGTCGAGCGGGATCGACGAGACGGGAATCGCGGTGCTCTACTTCGAGGACCTGAGTCCGGGCGGCACGCTGGACTACGTGGCGGACGGCCTGACCGAGTCCCTGATCGACCAGCTCTCCGAGGTCCGGTCGCTCGACGTCGTGTCGCGAAACGGCGTCGCGCAGTATCGAGGCACCAACGTGACGCCGGACAGCGTCGCCCGAGCCCTCAAGGTCGGCAGCCTGATCCGTGGCAGCGTCGAGCCCGATGGTGAGGATCTCCGGATCACGGTGCGCCTGGTCGACGGACTCAGCGGCGCCGACATCGAGCGCCGGGTGCTCGAGATCCCATCCGGACAGTTCCTGGCCGCTCGCGATTCCGTGGCCGAGAACGTGGGGCGAATCCTCAGGCGGCGCCTCGGCGAGGAAGTCCGGCTGCGCGAGCGACGCGAGGGCACGGAGAGCGACGCCGCCTGGTCGGAAGTCCAGCGGAGCGAGGTCGTTCTGCAGCAGGCGGAAGACGCCGGCGAAGCCGGCGATGCCGCGGCCGCGCTCGAACGGCTGACGCTCGTCGACTCGCTGCTCACCAACGCGGAAGCGGCGGACGCACGTTGGGTGCGCCCGCCGGCTAGGCGTGCCCACGCCGCCTTCCGGCGCGCCTTCTTCCTGGCCAACGGCCTGGGCGAGTTCGATCAGGCGGCCGCCGAGATCCAGACGGGACTCGAGCACGCGGACCGGGCTCTGCAGATCGACCCCCGGGACGCAGATGCTCTCGAACAGCGCGGATCCCTCA
>CANPVW010000269.1 GCA_947581745.1 Candidatus Benthicola azotiphorus | reverse complement strand
CATCGGTCGACGGCTGCGCGTGGGCCCGCGGGACATCGCCGAGGCCCTCTCGGCTGCGGCGGCGTCCCTCCAGGAGGTGCTCGAGAACCCTCGCGAGGGCACCATCATCACGGTGGCGCGAGACCTGGCCACGGAAGCGAGACGGCGGGCGCACTCGAGGCAGGACCTGTACCTGTGGCTGCGCGACCTGCAGGGTGCGGCGGAGAAGTCACTGCAGCGCACGAAAGAACTTCTGCCGGCCCTGCGCGAGGCGGGCGTGGTGGATGCCGGTGCCAAGGGCCTCGTCGCGTTCTTCGAGGGCGTCGTGCACTACATCGAAGGGCACGCCCCCGGAGACGTGATCGCCGAGGCGCCCCTGGAGCGCACGCACGGCGGCGATCGTCCGTCCCTGTACGTGGCCCGCGAGGCCGGCGTCGGATCCGATGAGGGCCGCTACTGCACGCAGATAGCCGTGCGGGGCGAAGCTTTGCCGGCCCAGGAGGACATCAGGTGCCTCCTGGAAGGCATGGGCACCTCGACCATCGTGCTTCGGGCGGGGACGCTGGCCAAGGTCCACATTCACGCCGATCGCCCCGAGGCCGTGCGCGAATTGCTCGGCCGATACGGAGAGGTCGTGTCCGAGGTGGTGGAGGACACGCAACTCGTCGGGGCGGGTCGTCACGTCGCGGTGGTGACGGACTCGGCAGCCGACCTGCCGAGGGAGTGGGCGGAACGTCACGGGGTAACCGTCGTGCCGCTGCAGGTGATCGTCGGCGATCGCACGTATCGTGACGGCATAGACCTCGACAGCGACGGTCTGGAGGAGATCCTCACGATTCCGGGGGAGCCGACACCCAAGACGTCGCAGCCGGCACCCGCGGAATTCGTCGCCCGATTCCGGACCGCGCTGGACCGGGGTGCCGAAGAGCTGCTCGGCATCTTCGTCAGCGGAGCGCTGTCGGGCACCTGTGGATCGGCGGCCGCCGCAATGAAGGAGTTCGATGTTCCGACGCGGGCCATCGATTCCCGATCAGGCTCGCTTGGCGTCGGGCTGCTCGTGGCGCGTGCCGTAGAACTGCTGGACGATGGGCACGGCCTCGACGACGTGGTTGCCGAGTTGAAGAGAGTGCGGGATCGTTCCAACATCTTCCTGACGGTCAATACGTTCGAGTACCTGTTGCGCTCGGGTCGGGTAGGCCGGGCGAAGGCGTGGCTGGGGAGCGTGCTGGATCTCAAGCCGATCCTGTCGCTCGACGACCGGGGCAGGGTCGTCAAAGCCGGCACGGCCCGCGGGACCGACGCGCTCCTCGCACAGGTGCTGGAACTCCTCGAGGATCGGCTCGCCGGAGCTACGAGGTATCGGCTCGGCGTGGCCCATTTCGCCGCCCCGGAAGTGGCGTCGGATATCGTGCGGCAGCTCGCGGAGCGGTTCGATCCCGTGGAGATCCTCTCCGGGCCGACGACGGCATCCCTCGCCGTTCATACCGGGCCGGGGGCCTGGGCGGTTGCGTACCAGGTCGAGGAATGAGGCCGATCCAGGTACATACGGGGACGTGGACCGGGCGGCGGAACACCGCGCCGGACTTCCGGTTCTAACACCTCAGCAGAGAGGAGCACGTGGCAGAAGCTCGGAAGAAGAGAACAAGACCGACCGAGGATCGGCCGGCGGAGGTTTCCGTGGCGGTGGAAGCGGCCCTCGAGCGCAATGCCCGTCAGCCGGCGCTGCTGGATCTGAGAGGCCTCTCCGACGCGACCGACTGGTTCCTGATCGCCAGCGGGGATTCGGACACGCACGCCCGGGCCATCGCCGACAACATCGTCGACCGGATGCGGGAAGCGGGATACAGGCCGGCCGGCATCGAAGGCAAGGCGGGCGCGACCTGGATCCTCATCGACTACATCACGCTGGTCATTCACGTGTTCCTGCCGCGCGTGCGAGACTATTACGATCTGGAGAGGCTCTGGGGTGACGCGCCTGCCCTGGCCGTCGAGTAGAGGACGTTCCGACGGGAGAGGCCGGTCCGTGTTCAGAAGTGGGTGGCTCGTTGCCAGCATCGTCGCGATCGGAGCCGTGCTTTGCGCGCCGCGCCCTGCGGTAGCCCAGTTCGGTCGAAACAAGGTCCAGTACGAGTCTCGCGTATTCCAGATCATCCGGACTGACCACTTCGACGTCTACTTCTATGAAGAAGAGCGCGAGGCCGCGGTAGACGCCGCTCGGATGGCAGAGCGGATCTACGGACGGCTGAGCCGGATCCTGGACCACGACTTCCGGGATCGGAAGCCGATCATTCTCTATGCGTCGCAGACGGACTTCCAGCAGACGAACGTCCTCGGCGGTCACATCTCGGAATCGACCGGGGGTGTAACGGAATCCCTGAAGGACCGGGTCCTCCTGCCGCTGACCGGATCGTACGAGGAGCTGCAGCACGTGCTCGCGCATGAGCTCGTGCACTCGTTCCAGTTCGACATTCTGAAGCGGAGCGCTCTGGAATCGAGCGCCTCACCGTTCGCTTTTGTCCCGAGCCTGTGGTTCATGGAGGGGATGGCGGAGTACCTGTCGGTCGGAAGGATCGACGCGAAGACGGTCGCGTGGATGCGCGATGCGGCGCTCGACGGGTATCTGAGGACGATCAACGAGATGGACCGGTTCAACGACTACCTGAGCTACCGCTTCGGACAATCCCTGTGGGCCTACATCGGTCGAAAGTGGGGTGACGAGACGATCGGCATCCTGCTCAAGCGAGCACCCGCTCTGGGAGCGGAGCGGGCGTTCGAGCGCACGCTCGGAATCACCCTCGGCGAGCTGTCGGAGGAGTGGCACGAGGCGGTGCGGGCGGCGTACGTCCCACGCATCCGGCAGGCAGGAGAGGTGAGTCGGATCGCTCGCCGGATCACGTGGCACGCTTTTCCACGCGGTCGAGAGAAGGCGCCGTCCTTCATCGCGCCGGCCCTGTCTCCCGACGGCACCGAGGTCGTCTACCTGTCCGACATGGCGTACGACCTCTACACCTTCTTCGACCTGTACGTCGCTGATGCGCAGGACGGGAAGCCGAAGCGCAGGCTCGTAAAGTCGGCTCGTGGCGGTGACTTCGAGAGCCTGCGCTACCTGACGTCCTCCGCGGAGTTCGCGCCCGACGGGAGACGCGTGGCGTTCGTAGCCCAGTCGGGCGGCAGGGACGCCATCCACATCATCGACGTCCGCAGCGGACAACTGCTCGCGAAGTGGGAGCCTCCGCTCAATGGAATCCAGAATCCGACCTGGTCGCCCGACGGCCGGAAGATAGCGTTCACAGGCCTGGTGGGCGGAATCAGCGATCTCTACGTGTGGGACACGCGGTCGAACGAAATGCAGCGTCTCACGTCGGGCAAGTACGCCCGCCTCCACCCGGCATGGTCGCCCGACGGTCGTACCCTCGCCCTCGCGACCGATGAGAGCCCGGACACGGACCTGGCGCGGCTCGTGTTCGACGAGCTCCGCCTGGCCCTGTACCACTTCGAGACCGGCGACGTGGAGCTCCTTCCAGGCGGCGATCTGGGCACGAACATCAACCCGGTGTGGTCGCCGGAGGGCGAGTCGCTCGCGTTCCTCTCCGACCGATCCGGAGTGTTCAACGTCTACCTGTACGACCTGCAGGAGCGGAATGTCCGAAGGCTCACCGACGTGCTCACGGGCATAATGGGCGAAGGGGCGCTGCTGACCAGCCCGGGCCTGACCTGGGCCCGGAAGGCCGATCGGCTGGCGTTTTCCTATTTCGAGGAAGCGGGGTTCAATCTCTACACGGTAGATCATCCCCGCGACCTGGTTGCTCCTGAATCGTACGGTCCCACGGTCACGGCCGCAGACGAGGTCGGCAGGCCCCGGGTCGTTGAGACGGTCCGCGGAAGGGCCGACATTGCGCGGGAGGAAACGGACGAGCCGTCCTCGTTCTATCTCACCGAGGAAGGATTCCGCCGGTCGGACTTCGGCGAGGACGCTCTGGCGGCCGGGGCTGCGACGGGCGCTCCGGGGGCGGCGATCTCGGTGGCCGCCCTGAACGACAGCGCGAGCCTCGCTCTCCCCGACACTTCCACCCTGGCCTTCAGGGACTACACCGTCAGCCTGTCCCCGGACTACGTCGGCACCCCCACCTTCGGTGCCACGACGGGCGGCTTCTACGGAAACGGGATCTACGGCAGCTCGTTCGTGGCCCTGTCGGACATGCTCGGCAACCACAACATGATCATCGCCGGCGCGATCCAGGGCTCGTTCGACAATGCGCAGTTTCTCACCTCGTACGCGTACCTGAAGAACAGGCTGAACTTCGGGGTGTCGTTCGCGCAGTATCCCTTCTTCCGGTTCCTCGGAACGAGGTTCGGCGAGGTACCCGACCAGTCGGGCGACCTGGGCGAGTTCAACGTGTTCGAGCGGGATCAGTTCCGGTCCGTCGAGGCGATAGCGCAATATCCCCTCAGCTCGTTCGCGCGCTTCGAGTTTTCCCTGAGCATGGCCAGCATCCAGCAGGACCTGATCTTCCAGGGCCTGAACAGGACGACCTTCGAGAACTTCTCGATCACCCTCGATGGATCCACCCGGATCTTCTTCCAGCCCGAAGTGGCGTACGTATTCGACAACTCGCTGCCTGGCTTCACGGGACCTCTGGCCGGGCGGAGGATGCGGATCAGCGGCGCGGCGTTTCTCGGCGACCTGAACATGGCTGACATTCTGGTCGATTACCGGCACTACCACCGATTGCCGCTCGGCGCCACTTTCGCCCAGCGGGCCCTGTCCTTCACCCGCTTCAACGTCGCCGGTTCCCGCGACGTAGAGGACTTCGAGCTTGCCTGGGGTGGGCCCTATTATCTCCGCGGGTACGATCCCGGTTCATACGGCCCGGCCGAATGCGTGGCGTCCGAGCCTCAGAGCGACTTCGACCTGTTCTGCCCGGCGCAGCGGCAGGTCATCGGATCCAGTACCCTGCTGCTGAACTCGGAGGTTAGGATTCCGATCCTGAATCCGGTCAAGGACGACTGGCTTCCCCTGAACTTCCCGCCGATCGACCTGGCCCTGTTCTTCGATGCGGGGGTGGCGTTCACTCCGGGCCTCACGACCCTGGTCTGGGAACGGGAGCCGGGCCAGGATATCGTCGCGTACCGTGAGCCTCTGACGAGCTACGGCGCCAGCCTGCGAATGAACCTGTTCTTCGCGGTATTACGGATCGACTACACGGTTCCTCGGGATCGGGGCCGGGCTTTCGACAATGGGATGTGGACGGTCGCGTTCGGTGAGATGTTCTGACCGCTGTCTGGGGGACGGCCGTTCTTGCCACCCATTTGACGCCCCATCATGTTGCCGGGCACGGCGGGTTCAGCTGTATCCCCGGCGGAAAGAGACGAATTGAAATCTGAATCGACTGCGGCCCGTACGTGGGTCGGACGCGGCCTCCTGGCGGCGATCGTAGCGTTGACCGCCTGTGAGCGGTCACCGGGTCCGGAAACGGAGCAGCCCGCCCTGACGCTTCACGGCGCCAGCCTGGTCGTCGGAACTTCCGCGGACCAGTGGAGCCTGCTGGGCGTGCCCCGGGACGGGGGCCTGGCCGAAGCCCGTGATCTCACGGATCCCCGGCGCATCGTGTGGACCGGGACGACCGAGCTGCCTGCATCGGTCGAGGCCCGGGTGCTGCCTGGAGGGCGACTGATCCTCGTGACGGCTGCGGGAGCAGTTCATACCTACGACCCTCCCTCGGACGCCCTGGTGAGGGTGGGCGAGGTGGCACCGGATGCCGAGTGGATGGGGGACGCCTCGGTCGGCCTCTACCTGTCACCGGGAGGGAAGCTGCTGGAGGTCTCGCGGGAGGGCGTGTGGAGCTACAGCCTGGACCGGGACGTGCTGTGGGCGGCGCCTGCGGAGGACGGTGTCCTGGTGCTGCTGGACGGCGACTCCGAGTCGCGGGAGCTCTGGCTGCTGCGACGTGACGGTGACCAGCCGGCGGAGACGGGAACGGAATCCGTCCGCCCTCCGGGCGTGGTCACGGCGTGGGGGCGTCGCGCAGTTCTCGAGTCGGTCGACGGCCGGGGATTGGTTGTGCTGACGGTCGCTCCCATCGAACGGGCGGGAGACATCGATCTCGAAGCCCCGATCCTGGCTCTCAGTCCATCCCCGTCCACTCATGAGGTCTACGTGGCACTGGAGGATCCCCCGCGCCTGTCGGCCGTGAACCGCTTTGATCTCTCGACTCGTGTGCTCGCCGATCTTCCGGGTCCAGTGACCTCGATCAGGCCCAGCCTGTTCGGGGAATCGGTGTTGATGGAGCAGGATGGTCGGGTGTGGCAGGTCCCCGTGGGTGGAGGATCTCCGGTCGCGATCGAGGCGGAGTGGCGTGAGGATCTCCCGGTGGGCCTGCCGGACGGGAGAGTTCTGGCGGCGACGGCGGAGCAGGTGTTCGTAGCGGATGTGAGAGCCGGGGCGACCGTCGAGATCGACGATGCCGGAGTGGATCGCTGGTGGCTCCCGGTGCACTGGAATCCCGCCCACACGACCGTCACGGCGGACCGCTTGACGGGGGAGGCCGCAGGCCGCGAAGCGCCCCCGGCCGTCGTCCCCGAACCGCCGGAGTCGAAGATCGATTCGGTAGTCCTTGCCGAGCGCATGGCAGCCGCCGCGGGTTTGCAGGACCAGCACGCGGCGTCTCCGGAGTCGGGGCCTCCCGCCGGATTCTACGCGATCGTCGGGTCCGCCAGGCAGGCCGAGGGCATTCGTTCCCTCACTCAGTCCCTGGAGGACGCGGGTTTCGCGACCCAGGTGCAGCAGTTCCCGGATGAGGCAGGCCGCACGTGGTATCGTGGACTGGTGGGTCCATATCGGTCGCGCTCGGAAGCGGAAGCCGCGGCGCGACAGCTGTTGCGAGAGCGGCGCCTCGAAGCATGGGTGACCGAGGTCGGCGCCGGCGATCGCCAGGACGGAGAATCGATCTGATCGAGTGAGCCACGACATGGAGAGCGCGGCCGGCGCCAGGGGACCGGCGTGGCTGCCAGGGTCTTCACGCAGGATAGTCCTCGCCAGCGCGTCGGACGCCGGCGCGTGGGAAGCTTCGGCGGTGGTGGAGCTGGCGGAGCTGGTGGCCCGGGACCGCTCGCGCACGCTGCTGGTCAACACGGTGACGGGCGACGCGGGGCCCGATTCCGTCCTCCGTCCCGAAGGTGGCCCCGGGCTCGCCGATGTCGTGAGCGGCCGCAGCCGGGCGGCCGACGTCGCCTTCACTCCAAGGGGGCGATCGTTCATCGCGATCCCGGCGGGTGAATCGAGTCCCGGACTCGCAGTGCTCAGCCGTGCGCCCGCCTTTCGCCATCTGGTCTCCGCAGCGGGCCGCGGCGGCACCCTGCTTCTGCACGTCTCGGAGACGGATCTCGCGTACCTGGCGCGAACCCGGGGGAGCGACCTGGAAGGGCTGGAGCTCGATGGCCTCGTGCTGCTCGGAGGAGCGTCTGCGCCGAGGAACCTCCCGGCCGGCATCAGGGTTCTGGCGCGCGTCGAACCGGAGGCGAGGAGCGACGCGGCTTCCCCATCTGGCGCGCCGGCGTCGCGGAGGGCATCGGGATTCTCACGCCCGACGAGCACACCGGCGATCATCGCCGGATCGACTCCCAGAAACCGGCCCCGAACGCGCGTCGAGCGCGTGGTGGACGAGCTCAGGAGGCGTGGCGCCACGCGGGGCATCGGGGGCGTCGCGGCTGTCTGGTTCGTAGCGGTGCTCGCGGTGTGGCTCGTCTGGCAGGGACTGTCAGGATGGCCCGCCTTCGAGGACGATCCGGCGGTACCGACCGAACTGTCCGCAGTCCACGACTCTCCGGCCACCGTCGTGTCCGGAAGACGGGACGAGGCCGAGGCCGCGGCGCCCGCACTGGATCGGGCGGGTGAGGCCGCTGCCCTGCCGACGCGGGATGACCGGGGCGCCGGTGCGACGGCCGGTCAGGAACCGGTCGAGACCCCGCCGGTCACGGCCGGGCCCGAGGTGGACCTCCCGTACTCGATCCTGGTCTCCAGCGTCGTTACGTACGACGATGCCGCAGCCAAGCGTGACGAGGTCACCGACCTGGGCGGCCTGGCGTTCATCGCCCCGACACCGGTCAAGGGCCGCGTATACTACCGCGTGTTCGGTGGCGCGTTGCAGGATCGCGAGCAGGCGAGGGAGTACATGCGCCGCCTCGTCGAGCAGAAGGTCAAGGAGAGGGAGCGCGACTGGGACATGCGTCCGGTCAGGTTCGCGCTGGCGCTGGGGGACTTCCCGACGGAGAACGAGGCGAATGTCGAGCGCGACCGCTTGCACGAAGCAGGGGTTCCGGCTTATGTGCTCCCGGTCAGGGACACGACCGGGGCGATCTTCCGACTCTATTCCGGTGCGTTCGAATCCGAAACGGCTGCGGGACCGGCGGACAGCATGCTGGCTGCCGCCGGCCACCCGGCCACGCTCGTTACCAGGAGGGGCGAGCCCAGGTGAAGATCAAATCGCTCACCTTGCACGGCTTCAAGTCGTTTGCCGACAGGACCGACATCGCGGTCCATGAGGGCATCACGGCGATCGTGGGCCCGAACGGGTGCGGAAAGTCCAACATCTCGGACGCCCTTCGCTGGGTGCTCGGCGAGCAGCGCCCGAGCGCGATCCGCGGCAGCCGGATGGAGGAAGCCATCTTCCAGGGCACGTCGCACCGGAAGCCGATCCACCGAGCGGAAGTCGCCCTCACCCTGGCAAACGAGGACGGGATCCTGCCGGTGCCCCACCCGGAGGTCGTGATCGGGAGAACGGTGCTTCGAGGCGGGGAGTCGGACTACCAGCTCAACGGGGTCAGCTGTCGTCTCAAGGACGTCCACGATCTGTGTCGGGACACGGGGCTCGGGGCGAACGCCTACTCGATCATCGAAGCCAGGATGATCGACGCCATCCTGTCCGATCGTGCTGAAGAAAGGCGTTCCCTGTTCGAGGAAGCCGCGGAAGTGGGTCGGTACAAGGACCGCCGTCGAACGGCTCTTCGACGGCTCGACCAGGCCGAGCACGACCTGGATCGCCTCGAGGACGTCCTCGGGGAGGTCCGGAGCAAAGTCAGGTCGCTCGGTCGGCAGCGAGGCCGGGCCCGCACGTACGAGGACCTGCGTGAGCGTCGCCTGCAGCTCGAGGTAGCCGTGGCGGACGATCGACTGCGTGCGATGGAATCGCGCCTCGGAGAGGCGGAGCTCGAGCTGCAGGGCATGAAGCGAAGCCAGCCCGAGAAGGAAGCGCACCTGCGACAGAAGGAGACCGAGGCCGAGAATCTCCGACTGCAGATCGTGGAGCGTGAGCGGGGCCGATCGGAGGTCGCCGCGGCCCTCGAGCAGACCCGGGCGAGGGCGGAGGAGCTCGAGCGCGGGAGGCTGCTGGCAGGGGAGAGAGTGTCAGCGGCAGAGGCGAGAAACCGGAGCATCGAGGCGGAGCTCGAGGAAATCGGGCGACGCAGGATTCAGCTGGCCGAAGAAGTCGAACGCCTCCAGGCCGAGATAGAGGAGGCGGCGGAAGCGATCGCGGTTCGCACGGAGAGCAGGCTCGCCCTCGAGGCGACCGTGGACCGGCTGAGGACGGATCGGCAGGAGGTCGAGGGCCGGGAGCAGCGGGCGCTCGCGGCGCTCGCCCAGGTGATACGGGATGCGGGCGCGCTGGACGCCGAGTCCGAGGCCATCCGGGAACGGATCCGCGAGTGGGAGCGGGAGATCGGGCGCAGGGCCGGTGAGCTCGCGGCGCTTCGTGAGGCCGTCGGAGATGGCGAGAGAAGACTGGCTGAACTGGAGGCGGATGCCGGAAGGGAGGCCACCACCCACTCCGATCTAGAGGCCAGGGTCGCCGAGGCGCGCGAGGCGGACCAGCGACTGCGCGAGCGCCTGAGGTCGGAGAGGGACCGCGCCGGGGCGCTGGAAAGCGAAGCATCATCGACCGGCGCCGTGGCATCAGGCCTCGCGTCGATGCTCGCAGAGGGCCGGGACCTTCCTCCGGTGGTGGCGGACCTTCTGGCTGACCTGGGCTCGGGCGACGGCATCGTCGGGGTGCTCGCTGACGCGGTGAATGCGCCTCGCGAGCTCCGGGCGGCCGTCGAGTCACATCTGGGTCCGCTCCTCAACGCCGTGCTCGTGCAGGACTGGAAGGCGGTGCGCGTCGTCCGGAGCTGGCTCGAGGGGAGAGGGACGGAGGAGGGCCTCATCCTCCTGCCGGTGGAGCCCGGTCCGCGGCGGACGGCTGAGCGACCCGGGGCCGGACTGGTGGCCAGCGTGAACCTGCAGGGCCCGGGAGAGTCGTGGGCGCGCGTGCTCCTGTCCGACGTGGAGATCAGCCAGGAGGGAGATCTCGGACCTCGCGATGGCGCCTGGGTAGCGGTGGACGGGTCCGGTCAGGATGGCCGTGGAGTGGTGCGGCTCGGCCGGCCGGTCGCCGGCGCCGGCGCCCTGCGCCGGCGAGGGGAGCTGACGGAGCTCGAGTCGAGGCTGGAGGCCTTGCGCCGGGAGTTGGGGGACGCGGTGGCGGCGGCCGAAGCGACGGCCGCAGAGGCCGCGGAGGCGGGGCGGTCGCTCGCGAACCTCGAGCGCGAGCTGGCGGAATCCACCGTGCGACTTCGCAACGTGGAGGCAGAGAGAGACACGGAGGCCGGGAGGCTGGACCGTGCCCGGCGAACGGCCTCCGAAGTCGACGCCCGCGTCGCTGATCTGAAGGACCTGCTGGCGTCTGCGGACCGCGAGGACCCGGAGGAGGACGACCGGCGGGCGAAGATCGAGGCGCGTCGCGTCGAAGCCGAGGAAGTTCTGGCCCGGGAAAGGGCGGGGCATGTGTCCGCGACGGCCGAATGGGAGCGCGAGAACTCGCTTCTGCAGGAGGTACGCCTCGAGCTGGCGCGACAGGAGTCGGGCCTGGAAGCGTTGCGCGAAAGACAGGCAGGCGGCCGAGCTGCGATCGGCGACCTCGACCACCGTGTCGAAGCCCTGAGGCGCGAGATCGAGGAGAACGAGCGGACTGTCGAACGGTCTCGCGAGGCGATCGCCAGCGGTGAAGAGGAGCTGGTGGGGCTGCTCGAGCGTCGAAGTGAGCTCGCGGAGCGTGTCCGGGAGGTCCAGGAGAGCCTGGACGAGCGGCGCACCGAGCTCGAAGAGCGCGAGTCGGCGTTGAGGGCCGAGCGGCACTCCGAGAGGGAATCCGCGGAGCAGAGGCATGCACTGGAGCTGGAAGTGGCGCAATTGCGGGGAAACCGGGCGAACATCAGGGAGCGACTCGAGGCTGAATGGGAGACCACCTTCGAGGACCTCCGGACTCGGGTCGAGGCGCCGGACGAGGGTACCCCGGACGATTGGTCGGCAGAGCTGGAGTCCATCCGCGTGAAGCTCGGCAGCCTAGGTCCGGTCAACCTGCTGGCGGCCCAGGAGTTCGAGGAGGAGAAGGAGCGGCTCGACTTCCTCGAGGAGCAGAAGGGAGACCTCGAGCGGGCGCGGACCGATCTGCACGACTCGATCAGGCGGATAAACGAATCCGCCTCGGCGGCGTTCAGCAAGGTATTCGCCGAGGTCAGGGAGAACTTCCACCGGATCTTCCTGACGCTGTTCGAAGGAGGCCAGGCGGACGTGTGGCTCGAGGATCCAGAGGACCCCCTCGATTCACCGATCGAGATCTCGGCGAGCCCCCGAGGCAAGAAGACTCAGCGCATCCACCTGCTCTCCGGCGGCGAGAGAGCCCTCACGGCGCTCGCCCTTCTGTTCGCGATCTACCTGGCGAAGCCCAGCCCGTTCTGCGTCATGGATGAGGTCGACGCGCCGCTCGATGAGACCAACATCGGTCGCTTCACCGCCATGCTCGAGCGCTTCAAGGTCGATACGCAGTTCATCGTGATCACGCACAACGCCAGGACGATCGAGGCGGCGGACTGGATCTACGGGGTCACGATGCAGGAGCCGGGTGTGAGCAAGATCGTGAGCGTGGAGCTCCACGATCTTCCGCGGGGCCAGGTCGCGTGAAACCCGGGCCGGGCCGGACATGCGGATGACGGTAGTGGGCTGCGGCACGGTCGTGCCGGAGCCGGATCGGGCCTGTTCGTCCTATTACGTGGAGCATGGGAGTACGCGGGCGCTTCTCGACTGCGGTGCCGGGGCCGTGCAGGCCATGGCCCGCCTCGGCATTTCCTGGTCGCGTCTGTCACACCTGTTCCTGACGCATTTTCACTCGGACCACGTGGGCGCTCTGCCCGGTCTGTTCTTCGCGCTCCGCCACGGCGTGCATCCTCCGCGCACCGCGGATCCCCTCGAAGTCTGGGGACCCCCCGGGACCCGTGCGCTGTTCCGAGGCCTCGCCGCCGCCCTGGGCGACTTTCTGCTCGATCCGGGATTCCCCCTGACCATCCGGGAGCTGGCACCGGGTGCCGAGGTCATCGCCGGGGATCTGGTCGTGCGCTCCAGGGACGTTCCGCACACGCCGGAGAGCATCGCACTGCGGATCGAATCGGCGTCGGGCGGAAGCGCGCTCGCCTATACGGGGGACACCGGGCCCGACGAGACGCTCGCCGACTTCTTCCGCGGGGTCGACCTGCTGGTCGGCGAGTGCTCACTTCCCGACGACCTGGTGGGGGACAATCACCTGTCCCCCTCCAGCCTCGCCCGTCTGGCACACCGGTCGGGCGCGCGCAGATTGATCGCGACGCACATCTACCCGCAATTCCGACAGCACACCGACGTGGCCGGACTGATCTCGGCTGCGGGGTACACCGGGCCGGTCGCGCTGGCGAAGGAAGGTCTCACAGTCGACCTGATGCCGGCGGCCGGCAGCTGACCCTGCGAGGACCCGGTTGATCCCGGGTTGATTCCGCCGGTCGAACCTCGACTCGCGCCCGGACGGCGAGGTCCGAGAAATGGACGAGCCGCGCCGATCCATCACACGTCGGGCCCTGGGGAGTCGCGGCGAGGAGATCGCCGCGCGGTTTCTCAGTGCGGCGGGGTATCGGATTCTGGCCCGGAACTGGCGCGTCGGTCGGTACGAGATCGACATCGTGGCGCGGCGCGGGGGCGACGTCGTGTTCGTCGAAGTCAAGACGAGGCGGCCGGGTCCGCAGCCGGCGGCCGAGTCGATCACACCGTCCCAGCGACGGAACATCGGGCATGCCGCGGCCGCCTGGATCCGAAGCCATCCGCACCTCGGCAGCGCGTTTCGCTTTGACCTCGTCGCAGTGACGTGGCCGGAAGGTGGGCCCCCACGGGTGGAGCACATCCCGGCCGCATTCGACGCACACGGCCCCTGAACCGACTCCGGTTCGCCTGCGGCAGCCCGAATATCTCGTTGCCCGGCGAGGGCGCGGCCGATACCTTCGCTTCGCCCCAGGCCCGTGGGGCCGGAGTGCGTGAATCCCGTCAGGACCGTGAAGGTAGCAGCGGTAAGCGTGCGAGGGTCGCCACGGCTCGCCTGGGGTATCTTCGCCGGGGATGCTTCCGCTTTCGACGGTGACTTCCGTACGGTAGCTTGGCCCTCATGTACAGAACAGCTCTCGCGAGGACGCATCGACCGCGCCGGTTCGCGGAAGTCGTGGGTCAGGATCACGTCGCGTCGACGCTTCGCGCGGCCGTCGAGGCGGGCCGCGCGGCACACGCGTATCTGTTCTGTGGACCGCGGGGGATCGGTAAGACGACGGCAGCGCGCGTCCTCGCCATGGCTCTCAATTGCCCGAACCGCGATGCGGGCGAGCCGTGCGGCGAGTGCGACTCCTGTCAGAGCATCTGGGCGGGTCGAACCTCCCTCGACGTCGTCGAAATCGACGCCGCCAGCAACCGGGGGGTGGACGACGCGCGGGACCTGCGCGAGCGGGCGATGTACGCGCCGTCCGACGAAAAGCGCTACAAGGTCTACATCATCGACGAAGCTCACATGCTTACGCGGGAGGCCTGGAACGCCCTGCTCAAGGTCCTCGAGGAGCCTCCGCCGCGCGTCATCTTCGTCTTCGCGACGACGGAGCCGCAGAAGATTCGGCAGAGCGCTTCGCCGGTCCTCTCGCGCGTCCAGAGGTTCGACTTCCGTCGCGTTTCGGTGTCGGACCTGGTGGAGCGGCTGCGACAGGTCCTGGCCCTGGAAGGGGTGACAGCCGACGCCGACGCGCTGCTTCCGATCGCCCGCAGGGCAGAGGGTGGCGTTCGCGATGCCCTGTCTCTCCTGGATCAGGTGCTCTCGTTCAGCGGAGACCGGGTTGCGGCTGACGACGTGCGAAAGATGCTCGGCCTCGTGGAGGAGGAGCGATTCGTTGAGCTCTTCGAGGTCATTCGGACCGGCGATCGAGCCGCCGTGTTTCCGTTCGTTCAGAGCTTGCTCGACGATGGCTACGACCTCGCGGAGTTCATCCAGGGCCTCGGAGACACGCTGCGGGTCGTCCTCGCCCTGCGGCTCGATCCGGACAGCGATCCGGGAGAGCTGAGCGTGGAGTCGAGAAGTACCCTGGCCGAGGTCAGCCGGCGATTCAGCGTCGAGGAGCTCCTGAGGCTGCTCGTCGCCACCGCGGACTTCGAGTCCGCGGGACGCTTCAGGCGCAGCGCTCAGCCGAGGATCCAGGTCGAAGTCCTGCTTCTGCGGCTCGCGAGCCTCGAAAGCAGCGTGGAGCTCAGTGAGCTTCTCGGGTTGCTCGAGTCGGAGGATGGCGAGCCAGAGGCT
>CANPVW010000268.1 GCA_947581745.1 Candidatus Benthicola azotiphorus | reverse complement strand
GCTCGATTCGTACGATGGGGTCCGTCCGATGGGCACGATTCACTGCTCCGCCGTCGATGCGGCAGGTGACCTTTCGGCGGTGACCACGACGAGCGGCCTGTTCTTCAAGGTCCCGGGGAGGGTGGGCGACAGCCCGCTGCCCGGGTGCGGCTGTTACTGCGACAACGATGTCGGGGCCGCCGGGTCCACCGGCCGTGGGGAGGCGGTGATCAAGACGGTGGGCTCTCACCTCATCGTCGAGGAAATGCGCCGCGGGGCGCACCCGACGGACGCCTGCCTGACGGCCCTGCGACGGGTCGTGGACTGGACGGTCGAGGGCAGACTGCTGGACGAGACGGGGCGTCCGAACTTCAACGTGAACTATTACGCCGTGAACAAGCGTGGCGAGACGGGCGGGGCCGCCATCTGGTCCGGCCGCCGGCACGCAGTGAACGACAGTCGGGACAATCGGTTGGTGGACAGCGCTTACCTCTTCGAGCGAGCGTAGGAAACCATGGGTGGTTCCCGGTTCTGGAGTGCCGAGGAGTACGACCGTCAGGCCCAGCGCCTGTACGAGGCGGGCGACTACGACGGTGCACTGGAGACGCTGCGGCGCGGCGCCGCGCTGTACCCGGACGCGACCGAACTTCTGGTCTCCATCGGGTATACCTATCTGGCCAGGGAGGAGTACGTGTGGGCCGGCCGGGCGTTCGGACAGGTCCTGGAGCTGGAGCCCGACCACGAAGATGCTCTCGTGGGCCTCGGCGAGAGCCGGCTGAAGCTGGGGGAACGGGCCCGCGGCTTTCAGTGCTTCGAGAGGGTGCTGGACCTGGGCTTCGGCGCGGATCTCGACCTGATGCTGTCGATCGGGCGGGCGCTGTTCCGGGAGGGGTTGTGGGAGCAGTCCGAGCGGTTCTTCCGGCGGGCGGTGGCGGCGGATGAGGAGAGCGGGGACGCGGCGGCGGACCTCGCGTACGCGATGCACCGGCAGGGGGACGGAGTCGAGGCCCGGATGTGGCTCGAGCGGTGTCTCGTGCTCGACCCGGACAACCACGACGCCCGGGCGCTCCTGGCCAACCTGTTCTACGAGGGGGGCGAGCCGGAGGAAGCGCTCGAGCACCTGGATCGCATCCCGCTGGAAGACCTGTGGGACCCGGTGAGCGTGTGGAGGCTCGTCGAGCTCGTCAGGGCCTACCGCCAGATGACTGACGGCGCCCGCGAGCTGGATCCGTACCTCACACGCCTCGACCAGCTGTTCGTGGACCCGACGCCCGAAGAACGGATCCTGCTCGAAGTCGAGATGGAGGCCGCCGGTCTGCAGGCGCCGTCCGCCGGCGCGCGGGATCAGCTGGACCTGTTCGGCGGCGACGCCGAGCCGGCCCCCGGGGCGCAGAGGATGGACTGGACCGGGATCGTGCGAGCGATGTGCGAGAGCTCCGCGAATCCCGGACAGTCGATCGAGGAGTTCATGCGGGAAACGGCCCGCCGGGTTCGGGACATGACGGGAATCGAGATCCCGGACGACGATCCGGAGGCCTTTCTCAAGGCATCGGCCCGGGCCGGCGTGCTGCACATCGATCGCTAGACCCGCTGTAGCGAGGGGAGGAGAAGGAAGGCGGAGATGACTGATCAAATGCGGGGACTCCTGGCGCGGAGGCTCGAGGAAGAGGGCATGCCGTCGGAGATCCCGATCTCGGTCGCCGAGCTGCATCGACGGCTGCTGCCGTATCCGCTGTGCAGGGATCGCCTGGGCTTCGCGAGCAAGGCGGAGTACGACATCGGCTTCTTGAACCTGCTCGTGGACGACGAGAGCCTGCACGTCCCCGAGCGCGCCCTGCGGGACGCCGTCCGCACGGAGCTGGGCTCCCCGGAACCCGGACTGGCGCTCCTGCAGCGGTTCGCGGCTTCGGAAGTCCGGCTTCGAACGACGCGACGCGCCAGGGCGGAGGCGCCGGCTGAAGAGGCAACCGACGCGGCGGAAGAGGAAGCCGGGCAGGAGCCTCCAGAGACCGGACCTCCGATCGCGAGCCTCGAGACGGGCCGCTCGCGGAGGGATCACCTTCCGGGGCTGGACGATCCGCTTCTCGTGCCGCAGGACGAGTCGGCCGACGCCCTCGGGCGGACGCCGCCGCCCGCCGTCGCAACTCGTGAGAGCGGCGTTTCGAAGGCCGGCGACCGGCCCGGAGGACGGTGCCGGGCGTGCAGGGAGGCACTTCCCGACCGTACGGGGGTCAGATTCTGCCCGCGCTGCGGAGCCGACCAGGAACGCTGGCCGTGTCCGTCGTGCGGAGGGGAAGTGGAACGGGGGTGGAGTTACTGCGCGCTGTGCGGTAAAATGCTGCCCTCATAGAGAAGAGCTGAGCGCCGCATTCGGGCGCTTTGGCAGAAGAGTCTCAAGGCTGCACACAGGAGTCATCGATGATGGTCGAGAAGAAGATCTGGGGGCTTTCCCTGGTCGCGCTGGTGGCGATGGGGCTGTCCGCATGTGGTGGTGACGCGAACGCGAACGCTGACGCCGCGGACGATGCGGCAGCGCAGGCCGTGGCCGCTCAGACGGTGGACGACGAGGCCGCGACGGAAGTTGCCGAGATGGACGTCAAGGAGCAGGAGCTTCCCGACGGAGTGACGGAAGCGATGGTCGAAGAGGGCAAGGGCATCTACCACGGGGCCGGAATCTGCATGTCCTGCCACGGTCCCGACGGTGCGGGGATCCCGAATCTCGGCGCGAACCTCACGGACAGCGAGTGGCTGCACTCGGATGGGAGCTACGAGGCGATCGTGGCGACGATCATGAAGGGCGTCACGGCCCAGGAGTCCACGTCGGGGGTCCCGATGCCGGCCAAGGGCGGGACCGCGATCACGGACGATCAGGTGCGAGCCGTTGCCGCTTACGTCTGGACGTTGAGCAAGTAGCGAACCGGCCCGGCCGGTCGCAGAGTCGTAACGCGAGGCCGGCGCCCTTCGGGGTCGCCGGCCTCTTTCTTCCACAGCACCCTCGAGCGGAGGAATGTGCGGAGATGATCCGCGGATGATTCGCATCGCCCTGATTCCGGGCGACGGAGTGGGCCCCGAGGTCGTGCGCGAGGCGGAGCGCGTCCTGTCCGCATGCGTCGACGCGGGACTGGCCAGGCTGTCCACCGAGTCCTTTCCGCACGGGGCGGACCACTACCTGGCCACTGGAGAGACGCTCTCGGAGCGCAGCTTCGAGCGCCTGCGAGATGAATTCGACGCCATTCTGCTCGGGGCCGTCGGCGACCCCAGGGTGCCGGATGGCAGGCATGCCCGGGACATCCTGCTCGGGCTCCGGATGCGCTTGGACCTGTTCATCAACTTCCGACCGGCCCGTCTGCGTTTGCCGGAGCTCTCCCCGCTACGATCGGCGGACCGCAGACCGATCGACTTCGTGATCTTCCGCGAGAACACCGAAGGTCTGTATACGGGCGCCGGACGGGTGGAATCGGCCGGCGAGCCGAACGAACGGGCGGTCAGCGAAGCCATCGCGACGCGCCCGGGCGTGGAGAGGATCGTGCGGGCCGCGTTCGAGCACGCCCGATCCGAGGGACTGCACCGCGTGACGCTGGGCGACAAGGCGAACGCGGTGCCGCACGTGTACGGCCTGTGGCGCCGGGTGTTCACGGAGGTGTCGCAGGACTACCCGGGGATCGAGGCGGACATGCAGTACGTGGACGCTCTGGCTATGCAGCTGGTGCGCTCGCCCGATCGATTCCAGGTCATTGTGACGTCCAACCTGTTGGGCGACATTCTGTCGGATCTCGCCGCCGAGATCGTCGGCGGAATGGGCCTCGCGCCGTCGGCCAACCTGAACCCCGGCCGTCACGCGCTCTACGAGCCGGTCCATGGGAGTGCGCCGGACATCGCCGGCAGCGGGACCGCCAACCCGATGGCCGCCATTCTGAGCGCGGCGTTGCTGTTGAGGAACGCCGGAGCCGCGGAGGCCGCGGATCGGATCGACAAGGCGGTTGACGAGGCGCTGCGGAGCGGGATCCGCACGCCGGATGTAGGGGGTGAGAGCACGACCGCGCAGGTGGGCGGCTGGATCGCGGACCGAGTCGAAAGGGGCTGAAACAAAATGGGAACGAAGGGGACGGACCGGGAAATCGTATTCCTCGCCGCCGCGCGCACGCCGTTCGGCACCTTCGGGGGAAGCCTGAAGGACCTCTCGGCGACCGAGCTCGGCGTCCTGGCGTCGCGCGCGGTGGTCGAGCGTGCGGGGGTAGACCCATCGGAGTACGGCCAGGTGTTCATCGGGAACGTGATCCAGACGTCGGCCGATGCGGTGTATCTGGGACGCCACGTGGGCCTGAACGCGGGGCTGCCGGTCGAGGTGCCCGCGATGACCCTGAACCGCCTGTGCGGATCGGGCTTCCAGGCCGTGATCGACGGGGCCGAGGACATTCTGTACTCGGGCTCACGCGTCTGCCTGACCGGAGGCACCGAGTCGATGAGCCTGGCCCCCCACGTCGTGCGAGGAGCACGCTGGGGTCTGCGGCTCGGACCCGCGGTTCCCTTCGAGGACGCCCTGTGGGAGACGCTGATGGACACGTACTGCGGATTCTCGATGGCGCAGACGGCCGAGAACCTCGCCGAGGAATACGACATCAGCCGCGAGGAGGTCGACGCCTATGCCGCCTTGAGCCAGGCGCGCGCCAAGGCGGCCTGGGACGGCGGGAAGTTCGACGAGGAGGTCATCCCCGTCACTCAGGAGAAGCGGGGCAAGGAGACTGAATTCAGGATCGATGAGCACATGCGACCGGACACGACGGTCGAGGCCCTGGCGTCGCTCCGTCCCTACTTCAAGAAGGACGGGCTCGTCACGGCGGGCAACGCCAGCGGGATCGGAGACGGGGCGGCGGCCCTGGTGATCGCCGATTCCGAGTTCGCGTCCGCCCACGGCCTCGCCTCGATGGGGAGCCTCGTCTCGTGGGCCGCCGTGGGCGTTCCGCCGCGGATCATGGGCATCGGGCCCGCGCCGGCCGCGCGAAAGGCGCTCGAGATCGCCGGGCTGACGCTCGAGGACATCGATGTGATCGAGGTCAACGAGGCTTTCGCACCGCAGTACGTGGCCGTGGAAAGAGAGCTGGGCCTGGACCGCGAGCGCGTGAACGTCAACGGCGGCGCGATCGCGATCACGCACCCGCTGGGAGCCACCGGGGCCCGGATCACGACGCACTTGCTCTACGAGCTCAAGCGGAGGGGGGGAGGCCTGGGCCTCGGATCGGCGTGCATCGGAGGGGGACAGGGCATCGCCGTGATCGTGAAGGTGGAAGGCTAGAGTCCCCGCAGTACCCCACGGCGTCGCGCGAACGATTCCGGCCGCCTCGAAAGGCGGCCGAGAGGCGGGCACATCGCCCCCCGGCCGTGTATGTTACAGGTCGCACCACGGGCGGAACTTCCGCTCGCCGGACTGGCGCCAGCCCGTCCAATCTGATTCTCGGGACCATGGAGCTTCCCATGGACGTCATTCTCGCTTTGATCGCCATCGGTGGCGCTGCGGCGCTGTCCACGAGCCTCCGGATCCTGCGCGAATACGAGCGCGCCGTCGTGTTCCGGCTCGGCCGCGTTCGTCCGGTTCGAGGACCGGGACTCATCTTCCTCGTGCCGTTCGGTGTCGAGCGGATGGTCCGCGTGGGACTTCGGATCATCGCCATGGACATTCCCCCGCAGGACGTGATCACGCGGGACAACGTGTCCGTGAAGGTGAACGCGGTGCTCTACTTCAAGGTGCGCGACCCGTCCCGCGCAGTGCTGGAGATCGAGGACTACCTGTTCGCCACGTCGCAGCTCGCACAGACGACGCTGCGTTCGGTGATCGGACAGGCGGAGCTCGACGAACTGCTGGCCGAGCGCGAGAAGTTCAATCACATCCTGCAGCGGATCATCGACGAGGGCACGGACGTGTGGGGCATCGACGTGACCGGCGTGGAGGTCAAGGACGTGGACCTGCCGCAGGAGATGAAGCGCGCGATGGCCCGGCAGGCCGAAGCCGAGCGCGAGCGCCGCGCGAAGGTCATCAACGCCGAAGGAGAGCTGCAGGCGGCCTCCCGCCTCAAGGACGCGGCCCGTCTCCTCAGCCTGGAGCCGGCCTCCCTGCAGCTCCGATTCCTGCAGACGGCGTCGGAAATCGCGGCCGAGAACAACTCGACGACCCTGTTCCCGCTCCCCGTGGATCTGTTCACGCCGTTCAAGAAGTTGATCGAGCAGCGGGTGGAGTTGAGCGCCGAGGAGAAGGAAGAGATCGCGGCGCTCGAAGCGCGCGCCCACAAGGCGGTGGCCGAGGCCACGGGCCTGAGCATGCCCTCCCGCATCTCCGAGTCCGAAGCACCGGGGCTGCTGGGCGAGGGAGAGGCCGACACGGGTCTCCCGAACGCCGAAAGGAAGGCGGTGCGGGTCGAGCGGAAGCCGAAGGATGATTGAGGCCGGGCTCGCCGATCGAGTCCCGACGAAGCGATGATCGGGAAGCGTGACCGAGGATAACGGAAGCGGCCGGCTGCCTGTGCCGACCGAGGTGTCCCGCGAGCAGCTCGAACGGGTCATCCATCGGGCCGCCGAGCTGCAATTCGGACAGGGCGAGAGCCCGGACCGGCTGGACTCCGACGAGGTCCTGCGGATCGCCGAGGAGGTCGGCCTGGAGGGGCGGCACGTCCGTCAGGCCCTGGCCGAGATGCGGGCGGATGCCATGCTGCCGTCGCGTCCGGGAGACCGGTCGCTGGCCGCGCGCCTGTGGGGCGAGGCCACGGTGGTCGAGAGCAGGGTCGTGCCGGGCGAGCCGGAGGATGTGCTCGAGCGGCTCGGTCGCTACCTGGCCGACCGGGAGAGCCTGCGCTGCGTCCGCCAACGAGCCGGCCTGCAGGTGTGGCAGCCCGCGAAGGACCTGATGAGTCAGCTGCAGCGCGGACTGGACTTCAGCGGACGCGGATACGAGCTGGCCAAGGCCCGCGGGATCACGCTGATGGCCCAGCCGCTCGAAGAGGGGCGGACGCTCCTGACGATCACGGCGGACATGAAGAACCAGCGAGCCGGGCACGCGGCTGGCTGGCTGGGGACGCTCGGCTTCTTCGGACTCGGATCGGCCCTCGGAGCCGTGCTGGGCGAGGGCGCTTCCGCGTTCATCGTATTCCCGACGGTGGCGGGAGGGGTCGCGGCAGTCGGGTCGCTGGGTACTGCCTGGACAGTCGCGCGGCGGCGTGGCCGCCTGCAGCTGACGGTGCAGGGACTGCTGGATCGTGCCGAGACCGGCTCCGGCATGGCGTCCGACAAGCCGACGCTGCGGGAGCGGATCACCGATCTGCTGGACTGACCGCAGCGCACCGTCGAAAACCGCAAACGAAGGAGCTGGGCGTGAGTGAGATACGGAAGGTCGGAGTTATCGGCTGCGGGCTCATGGGTCGCGGCATCGCTCAGGTGAGCGCGGCGTCCGGCTACCCCACCGTGGTGCGGGAGGTGAACGACGGCCTCCTGGAGGCCGGTCTCGGGGCGATCCGGAAGCAGCTCGATCGTGGGGTGGAAAAGGGAAAGCTGGAAGCCGCTGATCGAGACGCGACGCTGGAGCGGCTGTCGGGAACCGTGTCCCTCGAGGACCTGACCGACTGCGACATCATCGTCGAGGCGATCGTGGAGGACATCGAGGTGAAGAAGGACCTGTTCGGGGCCCTGGACCGTCAGTGTCCCGACGGTACGATCTTCGCCTCCAACACCTCGAGTCTGACGGTCACGGAGATCGCGGCTTCGACCAACCGTCCCGATCGCTTCGTGGGCCTGCACTTCTTCAACCCGGTGCCTGTCATGAAGCTGGTGGAGGTCGTCCGCACCGGGGCGACCTCATCCGCGACCTTCGACAGGGCGTTCGCCTTCGCGCGCTCTCTCGGCAAGGTCCCGATCGCCTGCATGGACAATTCGGGATTCGTGGTGAACCGTCTCCTCGTCCCGTACATGCTGGACGCGATCCGGGCGTACGAGGAGGGAATAGGGTCGATCGAAGACATCGATACGGGAATGAAGCTGGGTTGCGGCTATCCGATGGGACCGTTCATCCTCGGCGACTTCGTGGGTCTGGACACGCTCTATTTCATCGCCGAGATCATGTTCGAAGAGTACCGGGAGAAGCGGTTCGCGCCCCCGCCGCTCCTGAAGCGCATGTACCTGGCCGGCTACCACGGACGCAAGACGGGCAAGGGATTCTACGACTACTCCGGGGAAGAGCCGGTGGTGTCGAAATTCGTCACGAAGTAGGGGATGCCAATGATGAACCAGCGGTTGCGTCGCGCGATACCCGCAAGCCCGATCGTCGGTTCGATCGTGGCGTTGACGGCTCTCGCCTGCGGGCCCCGGATGGATGACCGGGCCGTCCCGGACGGAGGTGACTCCCGGTCTCCAGCGCGCGCCGTGGCGGTCCTCCACCCCACTGAGGATCAGGCGGCGAGCGGCCGGGTGACCTTCACGCCCGTCGACGGAGGGATCCGGGTAGAAGCCGATCTGGAAGGCCTGTCGCCCGGTCCGCACGGTATTCACGTGCACGAATACGGAGACTGCTCGGCCCCGGATGGTGCAGCGGCGGGCGGCCATTTCAACCCCGAGGGCGTGCCTCACGCCGGACCCGACAGTCCCGTCCGACACGTCGGCGATCTTGGGAACCTGGCGGCGGACTCGGCGGGAGCAGCCCACTTCGAACGGGTCGATTCGGAGATCGCGCTCGCCGGACCTCACTCGATCGTCGGACGCGCGGTGATCATCCATGCCGGAGCCGATGACCTGACCAGCCAGCCGTCCGGTGCCGCCGGCCCCCGTGTGGCTTGCGGGGTCATCGGCGTTGCCGGCCCATGATCCGAGCCTCGGTCCGGGCCCGTTGCCGTTGAGTTCGCATCGACCCCTTGATCGGCTGATCGAAGGAGTGCGAAACCGCTCTCTCTGGCAGGTGGCGGGCCTGTACGCCGCCGGCGCCGGGGTCGCACTGCGGCGTCTGGCGCCGGACTCGGGGTCACCGTGATGCCGGGGATTCCGGCGGAGCTCGCCGGTTGGCCCGTGGTCCTCCGAATCCCCGTCCAGTGGGGGGAGATGGACGCGTACGGGCACGTGAACAACACGGTGCTGTTCCGTTACTTCGAGTCGGCCCGGGTCGAGTATCTGGTGAAATGCGGCTTCGCGCGCTCCTGGGAGGAAGATCGCATCGGTGCGATCCTGCATTCCACCGGGTGCCGATTCCGGCGGCCCCTGTTCCACCCGGACACGGCGATCGTGGGCGGACGCGCGGTCGAGCTGGAGGACGACCGATTCACGATGGAATACCGGGTGATCTCGGCGGCGTCGGACGAGGTGGCGGCCGAAGGTGCCGGGGTCGTCGTGTCCTACGACTACGAGCGCCGTCGCAAGTGTCCGATTCCGGACACGGTGTCCGCTGCGATTCGGGCTCTCGAGGGCTGGGAATCGGACGCTTCCTGAGCGGTCCGGGGCCGGCACCGGCGACCGCGGTGGCCGGGCCCGTCCGCGGGCCGGCTCGAATCCTCGCAGGAATGCTGTTCATCCCCGTAAGATCAACGTTTTCAAGCGCTCCGAGCCGTTGCGGCGAATGGGTGTTTCGGGGTATTTTCAGTTGATATATGCCAAGCTCTGCCAGCGCCCCGATCGAGGCGACGGGGCAGGCCCGATCGGCCTCCCTCGAGCGCCTGGTAGCCCGAAACTACCGGAACTTCGGCGACCTCCAACTGGAGCTCCCCGAGGCCGGTGCGATGATCATCGGACCCAACGGTTCGGGAAAGACCAACCTCCTCGAGGCGATCTACTATCTCGAGATCTTCCGCTCGTTCAGGGGAGCCCGGGACGCCGAGCTCGTGCGGTTCGGCGAGGATGTGTTCCGGGTCGAAGGTACTGTCCGAACGGGGGAGTCCAGAGACGCGCTGGCCGCTGCCTATCAGAAGACGGGGCGGCGGAAGAAGGTGGAGCTGGACGGGGCGGAGAAGGAGCGCATCGGAGATGCCCTGGGGACGCTCGGGGCGGTCGTTCTCAGCCTGGAGGACGCGGATCTGGTGTGCGGTTCGCCCGGGAGGCGCCGCCGGTTCCTCGACATCCTCCTGTCGCTCGTCGCACCGGGCTACCTGGCGTCACTGCAGCGCTATCGGGCGGTTCTCGCACAACGAAACGAGGCTCTCCGTCAGGGCGCCACCGGGATGGTGGAGGTGTGGACGGAAGGGCTCGTCGAGCCGGGCGCGCGGGTGATGGCGGAGCGCGAGGCGTGGATCGAATCGAGCGCCGCTGCGTTCGCCAGGTATCACGAGGAGATCGCGGACGGCTGGACCGGCAGACTGGCGTACGAGCCGGCCCTGGGTGGCAAGGCCGACTCCCGTGAGCCCGCCGTGGGAGGCGGGGTCGCGGAGAATCGCGCGGGATACGGAACGGAAGACCGCGTCGCTGCGTGGAAGGACGAGCTGCGGCGCGCCGTGAGCGAGAATCGGGAGCGGGACCGGCGGCGCGGATCGACACAGGCCGGGCCGCACCGCGACGACCTGGCGATCCGGGCCGTCGTGGAGGACAGTGGCGAGGAGCGGGACCTGAGGGCCTACGGCTCCGGCGGGCAGCAGCGGACGGCGGCGATCGCCCTTCGCCTCGTGGAGGCCGACACGCTGCGAGACAAGCTGGGCCGGGACCCGATTTACCTGCTCGACGACGTGTTCGCCGAGCTGGACCGGGACCGGGCGGCGCGAGTGGTGCGTCTGCTGGACGAGGGACGGTCGGGACAGGTGTTGCTGACGGCACCGAAACCGTCGGACGTGGAGCTCCGGGGCGGCGGCCTGGCCCGGTGGCGGATCCGGGAAGGCGTGGTATTCACCGATGGGTGAGTCGCCGGGCGGAAAGCCGCGTCGGGCGTGGTGGCGAAGAACGACGGACGCTACGAAGAACCGGAAGGCGCCGCCCGAGAAGGTCGGAGGGCTGATCGGTACGATGTTCGACCGGCTCGGGATCGCCGAGAAGGTCGAACGCGCCTCGGTCGTATCGGACTGGGAAGACCTGGTGGGCTCGCACATCGCGCGCGTCGCCCGGCCGGTTCGAGTGCAGGGAGAGACGCTGTTCGTTGAGGTCGAAAGCTCGTCCTGGCGCATGGAGCTGTCGATGATGCGGCCGCAGCTGATGCGGAAGCTGAACGCCGGCAAGCGACAGGGACGGATAGAGAGAATCGTGTTCGTGCAGGCGGACGGAAGGTACTCGGAGGAACGGGATGGCCAAGGCTAAGGGAAGCGCAGGGAAGGGGAAGGGAGACGGTTACACGTCTCGCCAGATCCAGGTCCTCAAGGGTCTGGATGCGGTGCGGAAGAGGCCCGGCATGTACATCGGGTCCACGTCGGCCCGCGGACTGCACCACCTGGTCTACGAGGTCGTGGACAACTCGATCGACGAGGCGATGGCCGGCTTCTGTTCCGGTATCGACGTGGTGATCCACGACGACGATTCGATCACGGTGTCGGACGACGGCCGCGGGATTCCCGTGGACATTCATCCGACCGAGAAGGTGCCGGGGGTCGAGCTGGCGCTCACGCGGCTGCACGCGGGCGGGAAGTTCGACAAGGAGTCCTACAAGGTCAGCGGAGGCCTGCACGGCGTCGGGGTCTCCGTCGTCAACGCCCTGTCCGAGAAGCTCAGCGTCGAGGTGAAGCGGGATGGCCACGTGTGGACTCAGAGCTTCCAGCGCGGCGTGCCGGACGGAGCACTCGTCCAGGGCGGTAAGACGAAGGAGTCCGGCACGACGGTGCACTTCAAGCCGGACCACGAGATCTTCACCGAGCTCCACTACAACTGGGACACCCTGGCGAACCGCCTCCGCGAGCTCGCGTACCTGAACGCCGGGGTCGGCATTTCCCTGCGCGACGAGCGAACGGGGGATGGCGCCGAGGCGCGCGAGGAGCGATTCCACTTCGAGGGCGGGATCGTCCAGTACGTGGAGTACCTCCGGGGGAGCAAGACGCCGTTGCACGAGGAGATCATCTTCCTCAAGGGCTCGCAGGAAGGGACCGAGATCGAGCTCGCCATGCAGTATACCGACGGGTACAACGAGGACACGTTCACGTTCGTGAACAACATCAACACGCACGAAGGCGGGACGCACCTGTCCGGCTTCAAGGCCGCGATGACCCGAACGATCAACGCGTACGGCAGCAAGAACGCGAAGAAGGGCGAACCGAGCCTTTCGGGCGACGACGTACGCGAGGGCCTCGTGGCCGTGCTGTCCGTGAAGGTGCTGGAGCCCCAGTTCGAAGGGCAGACCAAGACGAAGCTCGGCAACAGCGAGGTGCGTGGAATCGTCGAGAGCCTGGTGAACGACAAGCTCGGCACGTGGCTCGACGAGAACCCGTCGTCTGCGCGGCGGATCATCGAGAAGGCGGTCCAGGCGGCGAGGGCGAGGGAGGCGGCGCGCAAGGCTCGTGACCTGACGAGGAAGAAGTCGGCCCTCGAGACCGGGATCCTCCCGGGAAAGCTGGCCGACTGCTCGAGCCGCAACGCGTCGCTGTCCGAGCTGTACCTGGTGGAGGGTGACAGCGCCGGTGGGTCGGCGAAGCAGGGCCGCGACCGGGAATTCCAGGCGATCCTGCCGCTCAAGGGGAAGATCCTGAACGTGGAGCGGGCGAGGATCGACAAGATCCTGTCGAACGACGAGATCCGTGCGATCATCACGGCGATCGGATCCGGAATCGGCGAGGAGTTCACGCTGGACTCGGCACGGTATCACAAGATCGTCATCATGACCGACGCCGACGTGGACGGAGCGCACATCCGGACGCTGCTCCTCACCTTCTTCTTCCGCCAGATGCAGGAGTTGATCGAGGCCGGCTACGTGTACATCGCCCAGCCGCCTCTGTACCGGGTGTACAGGGGTCGGAAGGAACTCTATTGCTACACGGAGGACGAGCGCGCCCGGGCCGTCAAGGAGTTCTCGAACGGCAAGGGATCGAGCTCGGTGAACATCCAGCGCTACAAGGGGCTCGGCGAGATGAATCCCGAGCAGCTGTGGGAGACCACGATGAACCCCGAGCACCGGACCCTCCTGCAGGTCACGATCGACGAGGCGACCGAGGCATCGCTCCTGTTCGAACGGCTGATGGGGGACGACGTGGAGCCGAGGCGGCGATTCATCGAGGAAAACGCGAAGTTCGTCCGCAACCTGGACGTCTGAGCCGCCAGGCTCAGACGTCCAGGATTCCGAGCGCAGCGAGGACCCACCTGGACATCCAGGATTCCGAGCGCAGCGAGGATCCACCTTGACGTCGAGGATTCGGAGCGCAGCGAGGAGCCACCTCGAGGTCTGAGGGCGAGCGACAGCCCTCAGAGCGAACGCAGGCGATTGAGCGCGCTGCTCGTTCCCAGCACGACGATGCGGTCACCCCTCTGGATCACGGTATCGATGCTCGGCACGAGCTCCACGGTCGCATCGGCGGCCGTGCCGCTCCTCCGGCGCAGCAGCAGCACCTCCACCGAGTAACGCTGGCGGATCTCGAGCTCACCGATGCTGCGTCCGAGGAACGAGCCGGGCGCGTCGAGCTCGGCCAGCCGGTAGTCCTTACCGACCGTGATCTCTTCCTTGGCCGAAGCCGCAATGTCGCCCGCGATTCCCGCGACCATGTCCCGCTTGAGCAGCTCCTGGTTGTAAGCCTCGATCAAGTGGCCTCGGGAGATCACTCCGAGCAGGACTCCATCCTCGTCGACCACCGGCAGCTCCGACACGCTCCGGCCCTTGAACAGCCGACTCACCACGTCGAGGTTCTGATCCGGGGCCGCGGTCGGCGTGTCGTCCACCGCCAGCTCGCGGGCCACCAGCAGCTCGGAAAGAAGCGGAGCGTGCGACGCGGCGTCCCGGAGCTCGGGCGGGTCGATCGCTCCGATGAGACGGCCCTCACCGTCGACCACGTACATCATGTTCTGACGCGTTCCGGAAAGGGCCTGGAGGAGGGCCCCGAGGGACTCGTTCTCGCTCACCGTGGCCACGTCCTCGCTCATCACGTCCGCCACCCGCAGCGACTTGAGAAGGTTGAGCTCCTGACCGCGGTGGATGTCCAGGCCCCTTCGCAGCAGCTTCGTGGTGTAGATCGATCCCTTCCGGAACCGCGTCGTGATGAGGGTGGAGACGATGCACGCCGCCATGAGCGGAAGGATGAGCTTGTAGTCGGCCGTAAGCTCGAA
>CANPVW010000267.1 GCA_947581745.1 Candidatus Benthicola azotiphorus | reverse complement strand
ACGGTGGCTCCCGCGGCGGGGACCGTGCTGCCGGCGCACTTGCTGGCGGCGTCGTCGATCACCTTGATGGCCACCTCGTGGCGCGTCGCGGATACGCTGACCCGCACGGCGGCGCTCCGGAGGCCGACGTCGTTGTTCCGCGTATCACCGCCCTGGCGGGCGAGGATCCGCACCCAGTAATCGTCCGCCCCCTCGGGGAGAAACACGAGCGAGGAGCCCGAGGTCCCGGAGAATGTCCCGGCCATGTACGTGAGGGGATCGAGGGCATCGGAGGCGAAGGCGTGTCCCTTCATCAGCTCGTAGGTGATGCGGTCCGCGCACGCCGCGAGGCCTCCCGTGAGGGTCCAGTCGATCTTCAGCCGGTACTGCGGGGCCGAAGCCTGGATCACGGGAGTGACGGTGAACATCCCGGTCGGGGCCAGCCCATCGCAGCTCACGGTCTGTGGCGGTTGAATGGTGATTCGCTTCGCGGCGCCCCACTTGCCCACGTCGTGGTCCGGCGTGTCGGTGCCGTGACGGGCCACGATGCGGACGTAGTAGTCGCCGGGTCCCTGGGGGAGGGCGATCGCCTGGTTGCCCGTGAGGGCGCCAAACGACCCGGCCTGCGCCGACGCGTCGGGACCCGAGGTCGAGGTGAACGGGACGTCCTTCTTGATCTCGTAGTGGATCCGGTCGGCACAGGACGCGATCGCGCCGCCCAGGGTCCACTGAAGCCGCACCTTGTACTGTCCGCTCTGAGAGGCGTCGGCGACCGAATACATGCCGTCGGGGGCGGCGGTGGCGCTCCAGCGCGCGTTATTGGACCAGGCGTCGAGGGCCGGCGTGCCTCCCTGGAAGGCCCGGATGCGTCCCAGGTACTCGGACCCCTCGAGCACCGGCCCGTACGCGCGGAAGTCCATCCGCGCCCGCCCGGTGACGCCCATCTCGGTGCCGCTGGCCACGGGGAGCGTCCCCGCGCCGCGTCGCAGCTGCCAGCGGATCCGGTCGGCTCCGCCGACGGCGGAAACATCGTAGCGCAGACCTGCGTCCGCGGGGCAGCCCCCCGCCGTCCACGCCTCGAACACCGGCTCCGCCGGACGGTCCTGTGCGAGGGCCATGCCGGCCTGGAGCACCAGCCACGCCACGAGCGACGAACACGTTCTGTACGATCTACGCATTTCCTCCTCCTTTGCTGCACGCCCGAGCGACCTCACGAGTCCTCCGCCTCAGCCGCCCCGAGCCGAATCCCTCGCCACGGCGTCTCACCGACGCGATCGCCGCCCGGGCCGAGGGCGATCACGCGCCAGCGGAGATCTCCAGTCGCCCGCTCCTGCAGCCACGGCGGCGCGAGGTACGCCTCGATGCCCGGCTGCACGTAGGCTTCGAGAATCAGCTCGCCTGCCTCGTTCTCCACCTCGAGCCGGTAGAGCAGAACGGAGGCGGCGGGGTTCCAGGTGAAGACGAGCGGATCTCCGGCCGGCGCAGCCGCGTCTTCTTCCGGAAGGACGAGAGCCAGACCCTCGCTGCTGGCCCCCAGGGGACCGGCGCTGCCCACGTAGTAGCGCAGGGGAGGGATCGGGAAGCCTGCCGCGGCGCCGGTGTGAACGATGCCCGTTCCAGCGCCTGCCGCCCCGAGGTTCGAATCTCCCTCCTTGTCGTCGCTCACCTCGATGCGCAGCAGAACGAGGTACATGCCGTCCATGTGGGTGGGGATCTTCGACGGATCGGGTCCCTCCAGGGTGTACTCCCCCGTGGGGGGCAGGAACACGTTGAACCGCTCGAGCTCCGTGAAGCGTCGTTGCGTGCCGCGAAGCTCCGCCGGCAGGGTGGCCTCGGTGAGGAGATCCTCGTTCGTCGGCAGTTCTTCACCGGGGAACACGATCTCCCAGCGACCGCGCAGGCGGCCGGTACCGTTGTAGGCGATGTGCGCTTCGAATGACGGCAGCTGGTCGCCGACACGCAAAGAGAGAACCGGGTCGTCGGTCACGAATCCGATCGACACATCGAGCAGGGTGAAGGGCACGCGGGCTCCACCGCCCGTCATCCGACAGGTGACGGTGACGTACTCGTCCGGCTCGATCCCGGCGGGGTCGACGAACTGGCGAACGTAGAAGAAACTGGACTCGGCGCCGCCCTGCGCGGCCTGATACGCGCGGCGGGCCACCGACGGCGGAATCGACATGATGTCCGTGAAGCCGTCCTGGCCGCTGAAGCGGGACTGGTCGTAGCGGATCGGCAGGGAGCCGAAGATCGTCGCCGGATCGCAGCGGAACCCGATGTCGGGTTCCGCCGAAACGAGCTCTCCGCACCACGTCGCCTCCACCGGCACCTTGCCTGCCAGGTTTCCGAACGTGATGAACACGGTGGTCGCGCCCGAGGCGTTCACGTTCACGCCGGTCGGGTTGCGCTGGATCTGGGCGACGCCCCGATCTGCGAGAGCCGTCGTCAACAGGACGAAGAGCAGCAGGGAGTTCCGGAAGCGCAATCCGTTCGCCATCGGGCCCTCCATCAGAAGAAGCGCAGATTGAGGCCCGTATTGACGGACCAGTTCTCGTTGTGCGAATCGAGCCCGAAGCTGCCGTCCACGGCGTCGTTGACGCCCCTGGAGAAGCGCACGTAGTACTGGACGCCGAAGGCCGTCAGACCCGGGATGCCGGACGACCACTGCGCGTCGAATCTCGTGTCCTTCTGCTCCCGGGTCTGCGCATCGTCCTCGGACAGGGTTCCCGTGACGGAGAGAGACAGGGTGGCCCCGCCGTACGGCATCCAGCTGCCCCGTGCCCCCAATCGGCGCGTCCGGTCGATCTCGCCGCTCTCCTGGTTCTCGGCGCGCTCGTGGTCGTAGGTCAGGCCGATCGACACGCTCGCCAGCGCCTGCACGTCGGCGGCGATTGCGTGGTTGGTGGACTTGAAGTCCGCGTTCTCGCGCCCTTCCTGCCGGTTATCCTGCTTCGAGAGACCCAGTCGATAGGAGAACGAGAGCCGGTCGAACTGCCAGCTGGCGTTCAGGTCCTGGTTGAGACTCTCCTGATCGGGGACGTGCGACGGACTGAAGCCGCCATTCGTGGGCAGGTCGTCTCCGTACTGGTGAGTCCGGTCGAAGCTCCAGGCGATCGTGGGGAGCCACGGAGAGTACGAGCCGACCACGTTTCCGAGTGGGGCTGCGATGTTCGCCGAGGACCTCCGGGTGAGCGTCTTGAGGATCGACGGCACGTCGTTGAGGTTATCCTCCGAGCGCGCGTAGGAGAGCTGGACTCCGACGCCCGCGATGTCAGCCTGCGCGCCCCACCGGTGGGACATCTGATCGGCCGCCGTGAACGCGGCGAGACTGCGATACAGCGGGTCCACGCGCTCGTGCCCGTACGAAAGGCCGAGACTGGCCGAACGGGTGCTTCCCAGGGGGACGGACCGCAGCACGTCGAGCGAGGCTTCAAGGTATCTCGCATTCCGGGTCACCTCCTGGACCGCCACGATGTCCTCGCCCTGCGACAGCTCGGGGTCGTCCGGATTGGTGAACGTGCTGCGGGCGAAGCCACCCTCGAGGCGCAGACGACCACTCGGGTCCGAAGCCTGGAGGCTGAAGCCGAATCCCTTGCTCTCCTCGGCGTCGTTCACCACCCCCTGGTTGTAGCCGGCGAGCGGCAGCACGGAGCCGTCCATCCCGCTCACTTCGACGCGAAGGAGCCCGGGCTGGCGCAACACTTCGAGCCCCAGCGTGCCGCTCAGAATGCGGTGGTCGGATTCGTCGATGCCGAGGAAGTTGTCCCAGCCCACGATACTGCTGCCGTTGGCGATCACTCCGCTGAAGTCCAGCCGGCTTCCCGTCTTGAGGTCCACCTTGAGACCTCGGCTCGAGAACCCGCTCACCAGGTGGCGCTGGCGGCCCATCGAGATATGGCCCAGAGAGACGGAGGAAGGTCCGTAGTCCGCCCGGATGAGGTAGCTCGAGAGATCCAACTTGGGGGCCTCGTCGCCCAGCTCGCCGAAACGCAGCGCCCGATCCTCGTCGCTGACTCCGATCGCGGCGCCCTGCACCATCGTGCGGAACCGGCCTCGCACTGCCTCCGATTCCAGGCTCAGCTGTCCGGTCAGCTCCTGATAGGTGTAACCGGACGGGCTCCCTCCCTCCGGCTCGTGGCCTTCCGCCAGCTGGGCCTCCACTCCCAGGTCCACCCCGGGAGAGACTCCCGCGTGCTCGAAGCCCAGCGATCCCCGCACGCGAAGTGGAAACCGGCCGACTTCCTGCCATTCGCCGTCGGCCGTCACCAGGTGTACCGCCAGTTCGCTCTCGCCCGCCGGGAGCAGGACGATCTGCGGTGCGTACCGCATGCCGCCCGGCACGTTGCGGAAGAGATCCGTCAGGTCCGCCTCGTCCACGAACACGACTACCCGTTCGCCGGCCGTGAGCGGACGGTTGAACCGGAGCTCGATGACCTCGTCGCGACTCACGTATCCGTCGTCCGGCAGCGACGCCTCCACCACGAGTGCCGCGGTCCCGGCAGCGCCCGCCGGCTCCTGGGCCGGCAGCGCCCGGGCGGCCGCAACCAGGACCGCGAGCAGGAGGGGCGCTCTCCGCGACACGCCGGTCCAGCGGCGTCGCCCGCCCCGGCATCGGAGAGCAGCATCGAGGTGCATGGCCTGAGACTCCATCGACGACTCCCGGTGTGTGGAGTTTCCCGGTCTCGTCCTGACTAACAGGAAACCGGTCTCGAATCGGCTCACGACCTGCCCCCGCCGGACTGGACAGGCCAGCTCTCTTGCTACTTCTTGGAGCGGGCCCCGGCCGGCGGACCGTCGGCTTCCGGACCGCTCTCATCCAGGCAGGTTCCTGAGGATGCCCTACGAAGAGTCTTCGGCTGGTGACGTGACGCGCCTCGTGCAGGCGGCCCGCGAGGGCGACCGAACGGCCGTGGACGCACTGTTCGAGGCGCTGTACGAAGAGCTGCGCACCCTGGCCCGCCGGCAGCGCGGGCGCTGGCAGGGCGACTACACGCTGAACACGACCGCGCTGGTTCACGAGGCCTACCTGAAGCTGGTGGATCAGACGCGGGCGGACTGGCGCGACCGGGCGCACTTCTGTGCGACGGCGGCGACCGCCATGCGGCACGTCCTCGTCAACTACGCCGAGCGGCGGCTGGCGGCGAAGCGCGGCAGAGGAGCCGCGCACGTGCCCCTCGACTCCGTTGCGCCCGTCGAGGATGATTCCAACCCGGTTCCGGAGGAGAGCGCGGAAGAGATCCTCGCGCTCCACGAGGCGCTGGAGCGCCTCGAGGGGATGAGCGCGCGCCAGAGCCGTGTGGTGGAGTGCCGCTTCTTCGTCGGCCTGCCGATTCCCGAGACGGCCGAGGCGCTGGGAGTGTCCCCGGCCACCGTGAAGCGTGACTGGGCGGCTGCTTCTGCCTGGCTGCACCGGGAGATCCGAGCGAAGTCGGCCGGATGATCGATCCGACCGAAGGTGCATCCGTTTGAAGGCCGAGCGCTGGGAGCGGCTGCAGCGGCTTCTTCGAGAGGCCGAGCCGCTGGGCCCCGAGGAGCGCGCTGCGCTTCTGGCGCGGGAATGCGCGGGGGATGAAGACCTGCGCCGGGATGTCGGCGAACTGCTCGATTCGGCCGCCGAGGCGGAGGGGTACTTCAGCGACCTGGCGGGGCGCCTCGGAGTGCGGGTCCCGGCATGGGAAGAAGCGGAAACGGCTCTCGAGGGCCGCCTCCTCGGCGCGTACCGTCTGATAGAGCTGATTGCCCGCGGCGGCATGGGCGCGGTCTACCTGGCAGAGCGAGCCGACGGGCAGTTCGAGAAGCAGGTGGCGGTGAAGCTCCTGCCCCTGGGAATGGACTCGGGGGAGGCCCGGCGGCGTTTCATGGCCGAGCGCCAGCTTCTGGCAGGTCTCGAACACCCGAACATCTCCCGCCTGCTCGACGGGGGGATCGCCGAAGACGGGACGCCCTACTTCGTGATGGAGTGGGTGGACGGCCTCCCGATCGATCGGCACTGCGAGCAGGAAAATCTCGGGCTCAGGGACCGCCTGGTCCTGTTCGAGAGCGTCTGCCGGGCCGTGCAGTACGCTCACCAGAACCTCGTCGTCCACCGTGATCTCAAGCCGTCCAACGTGATGGTGACGCCGAACGGCGGCGTCCGGCTCCTCGACTTCGGGATCGCCAAGCTGCTCTCGGACGACCCCGGGCTGGTTCCCCCGACGGGCACGGGGGCGCGGCTGATGACCCCGCGTTTCGCGGCCCCGGAGCAGGTTCGGGGCGGCCCGATCACCACCGCCACGGACGTGTACGCCCTGGGCGTGCTCCTGTATCTGTTGCTGACGGGCAGGAGTCCCTATCGGACGGACTCGGAGCGGCCGCCGGATGTCGAGCGGGCGATCCTGGAGGAGCAGCCGGTCCGTCCGAGTGCCGCCGTCAAGGGGGCGGATGTCCGGGGGTCCACAACGGAGGCGCAGCGACGGCGGCTACGCGGTGACCTCGACAACATTCTGCTCAAGGCTCTGGAAAAGGACCCGCTGAAACGATATCAGTCCGCCCAACAGCTGCTGGACGACCTCGAGAGGCATCGGCGCGGCCTTCCCGTCGAGGCCCGGCCCTATACGGTCGGCTACCGGGTCCGGAAGTTCATGCGGCGGCACCGGGCGGGGCTGGCCGGCGCGCTCGCGATCTTCCTTCTGCTCGCCGGCTTCGCAGTCTTCCATTCTCTCCGGATCACCGGTGCGCGGGACGCGGCACGGGCGGAGGCCGCGAAGGCCCGTGCCAGCACCCAGTTCCTCCAGCGGTTGCTCGGAGACGCGTACCCCAGCGTGGCGTTGGGCGACACGTTCTCCATGAGCGACCTGCTGGAGCGGGCGACGGCCCGCGTCGACTCGCTGGCAGACCAACCCGACGTCCAGGCCGAGCTTCTGAGGACCCTGGGGGACGTCTACCGTGCCCAGGGCTACTATGAAAAGGCGCGACCTCTGCTGGAGCGCGCCGTCGATCTCCATCGGGTCTCCGGCGATCGTACCCGCGCGGAGGGGGAGGCGCTCGGCGCCCTCGGTGAGCTGTACTACGAGGCTCGGGAATACGAGATGGCGCTGGAGACAACCCGCGAAGAGCTGGAGGTTGCCCGGGATCTGTTCGCTCCCGATGACTCCGCCGTTCTATTCGCGATGAACAACCTGGCTGCGGCGGCGACAGCCCTCGACCGTCGCGAGGAAGCGCAGGCTCTCCACCGCGAGGTGCTGGAACGGCATGGCCGCCTGTTCGCGGATACGAGCCAGCTCGTGCAGGTTACCCACAACAACCTCGGCGAACTGTACTACCATATGGGAGATTTCGCGGCCGCCGAGCGGGAATTCGGTGAGGTGCTGAGAATCCGGCGCATGATTCTGCCTTCCGATCATCCCTCACTCGCCCTGTCCCTGAACAACGTCGGAAACGTGCTCAGGAGGCAGAACCGTCTGGATGAAGCCGAACCGTTGCTCAGGGAAGCGCTCGACATCTGGCTGCGGGTGCTGGGGCCGAATCACACGCGCGTGGGTATCGCGGCCTACAACCTGGCCCGCGTCCTGGAAATGACGGGCGACCTCGACGAGGCAGATTCGCTCTACCGGGCGACGGCGGCCATCGACCGGTTGGCGTACGGCGACGCTCACCTCGAGGTGGGCAACGACCTGAGCCATCTCGGTGGGTTGCAGGCGACGAAGGGTGACTGCGCGGGTGCCGTTTCCACCCTGCGCGAAGCGGACGACATCTTCGAGACGAACGGACTGGAATTGTCGGATCGGCGGCGTCTGGCGGTTCGCGGGAATCTTGGTTCGTGCCTCGCGACCCTCGGTCGCTTCGACGAGGGTGAGGGGGTCCTGCTCGGCAGCTACGACGCGGCCAGGAACACGGAGGACGCTGGCGAGGCGACCCGGGAGCTCGCAGAGCGACTCGCGGCGCTTTACGACACTTCCGGCCGGTCCTCCGAGGCGGAGGCTCTCAGATCCTCACTCGCGATCGAGGCTCCCTGATCGTCACTCTCCTGCCGCCATCGAGTTGAGGAACTCGGTGTTGTCGGCGGTCCGCTTCAGGCGCTCGATCAGGAACTGGATCGCCTCGGCGGGCGGCATGTCCGCCAGGAAGTTGCGCAGCAGATAGATCCGGTTGAGCTCGATGTCGTCCAGGAGCAGCTCCTCGCGCCTGGTGCTCGAACGGTTCACGTCGATCGCCGGGTAGATCCGCTTGTCGGCGATCTGCCGGTCGAGCAGCACCTCGCTGTTTCCCGTTCCCTTGAACTCCTCGAAGATGACCTCGTCCATCCGGCTGCCCGTCTCCACCAGGGCCGTGGCGATGATCGTCAGGCTGCCGCCCTCCTCGATGTTCCGGGCGGCCCCGAAGAACCGCTTCGGCTTGTGGAGCGCATTGGCGTCGACGCCTCCGGACAGGATCTTGCCGGAGTGCGGCACGGTGGTGTTGTAGGCCCGGGCCAGGCGGGTGATCGAATCCAGCAGGATGACCACGTCCTTCTTGTACTCGACGAGCCGTTTCGCCTTGTCCAGCACCATCTCGGCGACCTGCGTATGGCGGTCGGCCGGCTCGTCGAACGTGGAGGAGATGATCTCGGCGTCGACGTGCTCCTCCATGTCCGTCACCTCCTCCGGCCGCTCGTCGATGAGGAGCACGATGAGGTGAACATCCGGACTGTTCTCGAGGATCGCGTTGGCGATCTTCTGCAGGATGATTGTCTTCCCCGCCTTCGGGGGGGACACGATCAGCATTCGCTGTCCCTTGCCCACCGGAGCCATCAGGTCCAGGACCCGCATGGAGATGTCGCCGTCCTGCTTCTCGAGGCGCAGGCGATCCTCCGGATAGCGCGGACGCAGGTTGTCGAACGCGATCCTGTGCTTGGCGGCCTCCGGGTCCTCGCCGTTCACTTCCTCGACCTTGAGGAGCGCGAGGTACCGCTCTCCCTCCTTCGGAGGTCGCACGCGCCCGAGTACCGTGTCGCCGGTCCGCAGGTCGAAGCGCTTGATCTGGGAGGGCGAGACGTAGATGTCGTCCGGCCCGTACAGGTAGTTCCAGTCCTGGCTGCGAAGGAATCCGTAGCCCTCCGGGAGGATCTCGAGGACGCCCTCGCCCCGGAGCACGACTTCCGAGTCGAGCAGGTTCTGTTCGATCCGGAAGATCAGGTCCTGCTTTCGAAGACCCGAGAAGTTAGCGATGCTCAGCTCCTCGGCCATTTCGTGCAGTTCGGCAATGGACTTGGATTTCAGTTCGGCGATGTCCACGGGGTGCTCCGATTGGTTGGTGCGCGACGGGCTTCATGGCCCGACGTCAGTGCGGGGCAGTCTTTCAGACAGAGACCTGTTCAGAAAATGAGTCGTTCAGCGGTCCGAATAAGGAAGTTCGGTGAGAGTCGGCTGGTTTACCCTCATATAACGGGATCCAGCTTCGCGGTCAAGATCGCGGTCGGGCCCTGCAGCGTATACGTTCGATGCGACGTTCGGTTCCAGAGTGACCCCCGGGCCTGGCGGCGGGATTGGAGGGAGGCGACCAAGATGGCGCGACACAATCGGGAGGCTCGAGCCGTCGATCAGTTGGGCACCCTGTGGAGCATCAGCTACCAGCCGGACTGGCTCAGCAGGATCAAGATCTCCAGGCAGCTTCCGGGCGATCGCCGCCGATCGATGGTGACCCTGTTTCGCAACCCCGCGCGACGCGCGGAGGCGGCCCCCGGGCGGATGGTCCGCACGGGCGTGTCGGCGGTGGATGGCTCGTCGGATTTTCGGATCTCGGTGGAGGACCCGAACGACGTCGTCGAAGCGGTGATCGTCGTGACGCGAAAGAAGCGGGGAAGACAGAGCGAAGTGATCAAGTTCGTTCTGGAGTCCCGCCTGCCTCCGCCGCGCGGCCAGGCTCCGTGAGGCGCTAGAAGAGCTTGAAGCGCAGCCAGCGCCCCGGCTCGCGCCTGAGCTCCAGTTTCAGGCTGTCCAGGCGGGCCTCGAACGCCTCCCGCTGCCGCGCGATCTCGTCATCGTAGAGCGCTCTGCCGGCAGTCCCCCTGCCAGCGCGGAGGTCCCGATCCAGGCGGTCCAGACTCTCCGCTATTCGCTCCAGACGTCGGGCGAGATCCGCCAGGGCGCCCGTCACGGCTTCTGCCCGTTCCTCCCCTCGCAGGCTCCGGACGGCGTCCGCCATCGCGGCCATGGCTGCGCCGAGCGAATCAGCCGCGAACCGGGCCGGAAGCGCATCTTCGGATGCAAGCGCGGTCGCCACCGTCTGCGCGTCAGCCGCGATGTCCATCATCCGGCTCAGCAGCCTCGCATCACGCATAAGGAGGGGCGCCGTGCCGTGCCCTTCAGCGAAACTCGCGGTCAGCTCCTCGGAAAGGACCGCCAGCGTATCCATCGCTCCACGCGCCTCGTCGGCCAGGGCCAGCAGCTGGGCCGTCGTCTTGACGGCGGGCACGGTCAGCGTATCAGCGAAGTCGAAGGGCCCTCCGTCGGGGTGTCCGGGATCGATCTTGAGGACAACCGGCGCGAGGAGCGATGACCCGGCGATGTTGGCTTTCGCGTCCTCGCGCAGGTATCGGACCGCTGCCCAGTGCAGGGTGGCGTGGATGACGACGCGGCTCTCGGCGGGTCCGTGTGGATCGTCGAACATGACTCGCGTGACTCGACCCGACGGCGTGCCCGCCACCCAGACGTCGGCGCCGGGTGCCAGTCCCCTCGCCTCGGCCGCCACGACCACGATGTCGGGACCTTCCTCCAGGGCGCGTCGGATCGTGTCGAGGAAGAACACGACAGTGGACACGGAGACCAGGATGACGAGGATCAGAAAGCCCGGCAGGTAAGAACGCCAGGCATCGGGCCGTCTCGCGGCTCTCATGGTCTTGCGCAGAAGCCCGACGTTCGCGATGCATCCGGCTTCGCGGAATCGAATGCGCGGGGGGTCATGCTTCGCTTAGGGAACATTGATTACAGCAACTGTTATCCGATCCACGGGCCGGTACTGGAAGATCCCCGCCCCGAGTGGCTCCGCGTGGTGGACGGGACGCCTTCCGATCTCAATCGCCGCCTCGCGGCGGGGGAGCTGGACGTCGCTCCCGGCTCCAGCATAGAACTTGCTCGCCACGCGCGCGAGTACGGGGCGTTGCGCGGGTTGTGCATCGGCAGCGACGGACCTGTCGAGAGCATCGTTTTCGCGACGCACCGGCCGCTCGAAGAGCTCGGCGGAGGAACGGTGGCTCTGCCCACTGCTTCCGCCACGTCTCGCTGCCTTCTCCGGATCCTCCTCGAGATTCGACTCGGCGTGCGGCCCGATCGAGTGGACTTCGACCAGAGCGCCGCCGATCCGATGGCACCGGGGCTCGAGTTCCCCTCCGGTCCCGTCGACGGGGCCCTGTTCATCGGCGACGTGGCCCTCCGGCGCCGCCCGGCGCGAGGAGAAACCTGCATCGACCTGGGTGCGGAATGGACCTCGTGGACCGGGCTTCCCTTCGTGTATGCCCTGTGGCTGGTTCGCGAGCAGGCGTCTGGCCGGCCCGAGACTCAGGAGCTGCATCGGCGCTTCCTGGCCGAGCGCGATTCGTTCCGCGCCCGGGTCTCGACGCTGGCCGACCGTGCGGGCGCGAGATACGCGATTCCGCCCTCTCGGCTGGTCTCCTACTGGTCGCGGATTCGCTACGAGCTGGATGACCGCATGCTGGCCGGCCTCCGGCATTTTCTCGATCTCGCGGCGGAGATCGGGGAAGCGCCGCCCGTGAGTGAGCTCCGGCTCGTGCCCTGACCGGTCGGGCCGGCGGGGCACTGCGGCGCGAACTGTCACAACCACACTTTCCTGCACGCGGCCCTTCCACGACTCTCCGACACGTAACGGTATGGATCGCGTTTTCGCTGATCCGACGATCGGCAGACAGAACAGGAGGTTTTCATGGGCCGCTCGGTCAATCGAGTCATCCTGGTAGGCAACGCGGGCTCGGACCCCGACGTTCGGGACACATCGGCCGGCAGCACGGTCGCCCATCTGTCGCTCGCCACGAACCGGGTGTTCCAGCAGAACGGACAGGAGCAGTCGAAGACGGAGTGGCACCGCCTGACCTTCTGGGGTGGCGCGGCTCAGACGGTCGAACGCTGGGTGCGAAAGGGCACGCGCATGTACGTGGAGGGGCGAATCGAGTATGGCTCGTACGACCGGGACGGTGTGACGATTCCGACCGCCGACGTGATCGTGCAGGAGTTCGTCTTTCTCGACGGGCGAGCCAACGGGGCCGGACTGACGCAGGACCAGGCGCTCCAGGAGACTCCCGTGCTGGACTGACGGACGTTGCGCGTTTCCCCGCCCGATCGCCAAACTACGGCGGATTCCGTGGATCGATGGAGCGGCGATGGCTCGAGGCTCGGAGCGGGCCGGTCACGGCGCCGGAGGCGCGGCAGCCGGAGTGGCGGAGTGCGAACAGCTGGATCCGATCGACGCAGCAGTCGCTCCGTCGCGACGGGTCCTCGTTACCGGTGCGTCGGGCTTCATAGCCGGCCACCTGCTGCCGAGGCTCGCTTCGCGGGGGCACCGGGTGCGCGCCATGTGGCGGGGCCGGGAGAGCCTGGAGAGGACCCGGACGCCGGGCATCGACTGGATCGAAGGGGATGTCACGCGTCCGGAGACGCTTGCAGCGGCGACCTTCGAAATCGATGTCATCGTGCACCTGGCGGGCTCCCGGGCCTCGACTCCGCAGGCCAGTCTCGAGCACGTGAACGTGATGGGCACACGCAATCTGCTGGCCGCCGGACTCGATGGGGGCGTCCAGCGAATCGTGTACGTGAGCACGCTCGGTGCCAGTCCGTCCGCCGGGACCTATTTCCGGAGTCGATTCGAGGCGGAGAACCAGGTCATATCTTCGGGGATGGAGCACGTGATTCTGCGGCTGGCGGTCGTGTACGGACCGGCGGACCACTTCGTGACCCCGATCCTCGAGATCCTGCGCCGACTTCCGGTTTTCCCGATGCTCGGAGACGGCGCGTTCAGGCTTCAGCCCGTGGCGGTGGAGGACATCGTCGATGCGCTCACTCAAACCGTTGAACGTCCGGACGTCGAGGGCGGACTCTACGAGCTGGCTGGACCCGAGAGAATCAGCTTCGCGAATATCGTCCGAACGATCGGCGAGGTGGCCGGCCTTCGCCGGCCCGTCCTCCGGCTTCCGGACCGGATCGCATCACCGGTCACGCGTGTCGCACGCGGCGCCGGCCTCGGTACGCCGTTCACGAGGGAGCAACTGGACGTACTGCGGTGGGGAAGTGTGCTTCATAGTTCGGACAACCCGCTGCGCTCGGTCTTCCGGGTGAAGCCGCTGCCGTTTCGCGATGCGCTGGAAGACTACCTGGCGGGGTCCGGGAACCCGGGTGACGGACCGGTGAGGGGGGCGTCCGCGTGACTCTCATGGGTGACGGGTCCGAAGGGCCGGCGGCGAGTCCATCGCCTGATCATCACGGAACGGGTTTCCTCACGGTCGGGAACTTCCTGTCGCTGCTGCGGATTCCGCTCGGCTTTCTGTTTCTCGTGCTGCACGATCCCGCGTGGGTGGCGGCCATCATCGTTATCGGCGCGGCCACGGACCTGCTCGACGGATTGATCGCGCGTCTGACCCGCACTCAGTCCGAGATAGGGGCCATGCTGGATCCGTTCTGCGACCGGATCTTCGTGTTTCTGGCCCTGGTGTCCTTCCTTCCTTCGGATGGGATCGACTGGGCCGAGTTCATGATCCTGATCCTGCGCGACATCTTCACGGGAGGGGTGTTCCTGGTGGGTCGTCTGGCCGGCGAGGAAATGCCTTTCCATTCACGTATGGGAGGGAAGGTGACCACGGCGCTTCAGGTCGCGGCACTGTTGACGCTGATCTTCTACCCCGATTACGTGAAGGTGCCCGTCTACCTGGCCGGGTTGTCCGCCGTCTACGCCATCATCGACTACGGCACCGCGGGGATCCGAAAGATGAACCCGCCCAACGGGACCGCTGCCGAGCCCGCCTGAAGAGGTGCGGTCAGCGCTCCATGACGTTCGGGGACAGAGGCAAGCCCGGCGAGAGTCGCTCCATCCCTCCGACGACCACCTGTGTGCCGGCTTCGATGCCGTTCAGGATCTCGACCCAGCCAGGAGTGCGGACGCCCAGCGTCACCTCCACTCGTTCGGCCGTTCCCTCTCCGCTCACCGTCCAAACATAGTCGGCGCCCTGCAACGCGAGGATGGCGTCCTCCGGCACGACCA
>CANPVW010000266.1 GCA_947581745.1 Candidatus Benthicola azotiphorus | reverse complement strand
GCCCCTTTATAGACGAGCCTATACCGCCAGTCAAGGCCGGACCCGGCCGGCCGTCCCACCCGAACGGGGCAGAACGCGTCTCCGATGGACGGCTTGATTTCCTGCGGATCAGTGCCGGAAAGTCCTGCGTCCGGTGAACACCATGGCCATGCCGTGCTCGTCTGCGGCCGCGATGGCTTCCGGATCGCGCTTCGATCCGCCCGGCTGAATGATCGCCGTGACTCCGGCCTCGGCCGCCGCATCCACCCCGTCCCGGAACGGGAAGAACGCGTCGGACGCCAGCACGAGCCTCTCCAGATCGAACCCGGCCGCGAGGGCCTTGTGAGCGGCCAGGTGCGCTGCGTCCACGCGGCTCATCTGGCCTGCGCCGATCCCGACGGAAGCACCATCGCGAGCCAGAAGGATGGCGTTGGACTTGACCGACTGGACGGCCGCCCACGCGAAGCCGAGATCCTCCCATTCCGCGTCCGAGGGCGCTCGTGCCGTCGCTACTGTTGCGCCACGGGCTCGCAGATCGCCCGGTAGAGCCGGCGTCGGAGATCCCTGGACGAGGAGCCCTCCGGACACCCCGCGCACGTCCAGTCCCGCGGCGACGTGGCCGGAGTAGCTTCCGAACCGGTTCTCATCACCCGGCTCCAGGATACGGATGTTCTGCTTCTGCTGCAGGATCCGAAGCGCCGGCTGTGCGTAGCCCGGCGCGACGAGACACTCGACGAACAGCTTCGAGATTTCCTCGGCCACGGCCTCGGTCACCGGCTCACTGAACACGACCGTCGAGCCGAAGGCCGATACGGGATCACAGGCCAGCGCCTTCCGGTAAGCGTCCGCGGGAGAGCGACCGACGGCTATACCGCATGGCGTAGTGTGTTTGAGGATGGCGCAAGCGGGATGGTCTCCGCCCAGAAACGGCGCTATGGCCAGCATGGCACCGTCCAGGTCGAGAATGTTGTTGTACGACAGCTCCTTTCCGTGCAGCTGCCGGAGCCCCGGTATGCCGACGGGAGGGCCGGAGGACGCCCGGTAGAAGGCGGCTGGTTGGTCGGGGTTCTCGCCGTATCTCAGGGATTGCACACGGGTCAGAGACAGCATGATCTCCTCGGGAAGGACAGTCGCGGACTCGACCTCTTCCCTCGACCCTCTCAGGTATCCGGCGACCGCCGAGTCGTAGGCCGCCGTATGGGTGAATACCTTGGCGGCCAGGGAACGGCGGAATTCGTCCTGGTCGCCGCCGGCATCGATCGCCGCGAGCAGCCGGCCGTAGTCTTCCGGATCGCAGACCGGCCACACGAACGGGTGGTTCTTTGCCGCGGCACGTAGCATCGTCGGCCCGCCGATGTCGATCTGTTCCAGCGCGTCCGCCAGCGTGGCGTCCGGACGGGCCACCGTCTCGCGGAACGGATACAGGTTGACTGCCACGATCCCCACAGGTTCCAGCCCGTGACGCTCCAGGTCACGCACGTCGCCTTCCACCGAGAGCCGCGCCAGGAGCCCGGCGTGTACGGCCGGGTGAAGCGTCTTCACCCGACCGCCGAGGATCTCCGGGAACCCTGTGTGTTCCGAGATTCCGGTCACCGGCACGGAAGCGTCTCGAATCGTCCTGGCCGTACCGCCCGTCGAAAGCAGAGTCCACCCGCGCTCGTGCAACTCGCGAGCCAGTTCCGCTATCCCTGTCTTGTCCGACACGCTCAGTATGGCGTATGCCATTCCCGGCCTCTCTTCAGTCCGCTCTCGTTTCGGAATGCATCGTGAACTCGTTCCCGGAACACCACGCTCCGGTCCAGGCCGTCCGGCCCGACGCATCGAGCTCGAATCTCCCCGCCGCGAAGTCCTCGATAACCGTCGGGAGCAGCCTGTGCTCGACGGCCAGCACTCGCCTGGCGAGGAGGTCCGCATCGTCTCCCGCCAGGACCGGCACCGGCCACTGGGCGATGATCGCCCCGTGATCGTACGCCTCGTCGACGAAGTGCACGGTGGCACCCGAGATCTTCGCCCCGCTGTCCAGAACGGCCTCGTGGACGCGGCGCCCGTACATCCCCGGGCCGCCGAAGGCGGGCAGGAGCGCCGGGTGGATATTGATCATCCGCCCGCGAAAGGACCGCACGACATCAGGCGGAATGAGCTTCAGCCAGCCCGCCAGAACGACCAGGCCCGCACCCGACGCTTCGAGCACGTTCTGCAGCCAGTGCCCTCCGTCATCCCGCTCTGGCAGAACATACGTCGGGATGCCATGCGAAGAGGCTCGTTCCAGAGCGCCGATGCCAGCCCGACTCCCGACGACTCGAGCCACTCGCACGCCTGACTCGTCCTTAAGGTGGAGCCTGTCGATGACCGCCTGCAGATTCGTCCCCGATCCCGAGGCCAGTACCGCAACCCCCAGTGACTCCGACATGCACAGCTTCCCTCCGAGAAACGTCAGGGTGAATTCCCTGCACCGAGGAGAAGTCCGCTGACGCCGGTCCACAGGTCCGTCGCCCGGATGACTCGCGCCGGCACGGGGCCATCATACGTCCCGTCCGTGCCGGCCACCAGAATGCCGGTTCCGCCAAGCTCGAGAGCGGGGAGTACGTCCTGCACCCGGTCTCCGGCGAACAGACCTCCCGATGACTGAAGACCCAGTTCGAGCGCCGCCTTCCGGTACAGGGCGAGGCCGGGCTTCCGACAGTCGCACCCGTCCTCCGGAGCGTGCGGGCAGAAGTAGGTCGCTTCGATCCGAGCGCCCTCCAGCTCCAGAAGCTGGACCAGTCTGGCCTGCACGGCGTGAAACGCCGACTCGTCGAAGTAGCCGCGACCGATCCCCGACTGGTTCGTCACGATGACTACCGGCACACCCTCATCGTTCAGCAGCCGAACGGCATCCGCCGCTCGCGGCAGCAGCTCCACTTCAGCCGACCTCGCGACGTAGCCGGTATCGCGCATCAGAGTGCCGTCCCGGTCGATGTAGGCGGCTGTCGGCCGGCGCCCCCTCCCGCTCACTCTCCCCCCTTCTCGCTCCCGGTGAGCCGATCGAGCGCACGAACGAGAAGGGCCTCCTGCCCTTCCAGCACGGTCCGGAAGTCCAGCAGAACGGCATCGCCGGCAATCCTGCCGATGACCGGGGGGGCCTGGCTCCGGAGCGCGGACTCGATCTCCAGGGGCGGCCCGGAGATGCTCCAGGCGAACGATTCGAGCTCGAAACCGGCGGCCGCACCACCCCCGACGACCGCTCGCGCGGGCACAACGGTGACTCGCGCGCGAGCCGCTTCGCTCAGCTCATTCAGGGCCGCGAGGGCCCGCCGCTCCACGCTCTCCACGGACTCGCTGAGCATTCGCAGCACCGGGATACGACGGGCTGCGGCCTCCGGGTCCAGATAAAGGCGCAGTGTCGCCTCCAGGGCAGCCAGGGTCATCTTGTCCAACCGGAATGCCCGGAGCAGGGGATTCGCCCGAATCCGGTCGAGGACAGCCGCGCTTCCGTGAATCAGGCCCGCCTGCGGGCCGCCGAGCAACTTGTCGCCACTCCACGTCACGACATCCACCCCGGCGGAGACGGTTCTCTCCACCGACGGCTCGGGCAGGTCCGGGAGAAGGTCAGCGAGAAGCAACCCCGATCCGAGATCGTGCATCACGGGCAACCCTGCGGTGCGTCCGAGGCTCACCAGTCTCTCCAGGGAGGTCTCCTCCACGAAGCCCTCGACCCGGTAGTTCGACGGGTGGACCTTGAGCAGCAGCCCCGTCGACGGAGTGATCGCCCTCCGATAGTCTTCCAGTCGAGTCCGATTCGTCGTGCCGACGGCGACGAGGTACGCCCCGGACCTTTCGATCACCTCGGGAATGCGGAACCCTCCGCCGATCTCGACCAGCTCCCCGCGGGAGATGAGGACTTCCCGACCGCGCGCCAGCGTATTGATCACCAGTGACACGGCAGCCGCGTTGTTGTTGACGGCGAGTGACGACTCGGAACCGGTCAGGCGACACAGCAGGTCCGCGCAATGCTCGTACCGGTCGCCCCTGTCGCCTGCCAGCAGATCGTACTCGAGACTCGAATAACTCCCCGCCGCCTGGCTCGCCGCGCGGACCGCTTCTGGAGCCAGGGGCGCCCGTCCGAGGTTGGTGTGAAGCACGACCCCGGTTGCGTTCACGAGCGCACGAAGGGCCGGACCGTCGCTCTCCAACCGACGCAGGACTCGCTCGAGGAGGATTTGCGGGTCCGCGGCCGGCTGTCCGCCCTCCGCCGCCACTCTGGCCTCACCCAGGACGGCCTGAATGGCTCCCGTGACCTGTGACCTTCCCCACCGCGAGATCCAGACCTCCGCTTCCCCGCACTGCAGCAGGAACTCGACGGAGGGCAGGTCCCGCCTCGCATCGTGCCGCGAAGTGTCCGCTCTCAATGGCCCGCCTCCTCCACACCGGCTTCCGCGGCGTCTTCGCCTTCGTCCGCAGCCTCGCCCTCCGGAGACGTTTCAGGAACGGCAGCCGGCGGCTCGTACGAGACCGTCGTGGCCCCACCGCCGGTGAGGAACCGCACGTTGACGAATCCGCTCGCACGGACGTCATAGGTTCCCGCGCCCAGTGCCCGCCCGAGCCTGACCGTGACGAAGCGCTGCGGACGCGCCCGGGTCGCCTGGCCCCGTTCCGTGGCAGAGTCGACCGACACATCGGGGGTGCCGGAGATCGAATCACCAGTCGCCACGGATGGCAGGGCGGCCTCTTCGGGGCCCACCGCTCCCGACAGGGTCGAGTCCACCGCATTCAGAGGTCCAACCGCGAACCTGCTCACGGGCCACTCTTCGCCCGTGTCGGCGAGACTGACCGTGACCGTCGCGGAATCGAGCGGCGCGTCCGGCTCCAGCAGATCGTCAAACTCGACTCTCAGCGTCAGGCTGTCTTCGACCTCGGCGGAACCGATCATCGGCGCTGTGGAATCCGGCTCAGTCAGCCAGAACTCGAGCCGGACGACCGACGCCGATTCGGGCAGACTGACGCGGCCACTGTCGTCCGGCTCGAAATCCCTGTCCAGGGTCCGGTTCTGGTTCTGGTCGCGAAAGGCGAAGGCCCAGTAGTCCCCCACGGGCAAGGACGGCAGCAGGAAATTGCCGCCCGTGTCCGCGACCGCGGCGTAAGGAACGGAGTCGGCACCGATCACCTGTACCGAGGCCCCACGAACGGCGCGCACCGTTTCCCGATCCCACACCGTTCCTGTCGTGCGAGTTTCGGAGAGCTCAGGTCCTGTCGTGAACAGGAGCTCGATCGGCTCCCGGGTCTGATTCCGGATCAGGTCCCTCAACCCCGGAGGTATCCTGAACATGTAGACGACGCCGGGCCGCCAGCCATCCCTCGGACGGATGCGCACATCGCGGCGGCCTGCCCTGATGTCGTAAAGCCCGGCCGGTGACGTCTCGACCAGCCTCGGCACCGAGCGCGAATCGCCCAGCGGCTCATCGAATCGGACGTACGCGTCTTCGTCCAGCCCGGGCACCGCCGATCCGTGCACCGGGTACATTTCGACCACGGCAGGAGGAGCGAAGTCCGGCCCCGTCCCTGGAGGCATTTCCTCCCGGGCGCAGGAAGCGAGTCCTATCGCCAGCACCGCCAGAAGCCGCGATGCCCGCAAGCCGCCTCCCATCACGTCAGCCGCCGCCGAACGCTGCGCGTTTCTCCGCCAGGAGCGCCAGCCGCTCCTCGAACGACTGGCACTTCTCACGTTCCCTCGCCACGACTTCCGCAGGCGCGCGCTCCACGAAGCGGGAATCGTCCAGGCGACGACGTGACTGCTCGAGCATGCCTTCCAGCCGGTCGATCTCGGACTGGACCCGCTCGCGCTCCCGTTCCACGTCGACGATGCCGGCCAGCGGAAGGAACAGCTCCCCCCCCGATCGCAGAGCGGCGTGGGCTCCCGCTTCCCCCACGGGGACTTCACCCGCGATGTCGAGCGAAGACATTCGGCCGAGGCGCAGGATCCCCTCCATCTCGGCGTTCAGGACCGCGGCCACCGCGGACGGTACCCCTGCCACCACCACCTCCAAGCGTCTTCCGGGATCTATGCCGTAGTCCGACCTCAGGTTGCGTACTACGCCTACGATCTCCTGGAGCGCCTCGACACCCGTCTTGGCCTCCTCCATCGAGGAATCTCCATCCCCGTAGTCTCCAGCGGCCGCCCAGGGCCCGTGCAGAAGCGTGTCCTCCACGCTCCGTCCCGGAAGGTGGCAGTACATCTCCTCCGTGATGAACGGCATCACCGGGTGCAGAAGCCTCAGCCAGCCATCGAGCACGAACGCGAGCGTCGCCGCGGCAGCCGCCCGGCTGGCTTCCCCACGGTCGCCACGCAGACGTGCCTTGATCAGCTCCAGATACCAGTCGCAGAACTCGGTCCACACGAACTGGTAGGTGAGCTCGGCGGCCTCGTGCAAGCGGAAGCGCTCGAGCGCTCCCGTGGCCTCCCTGGCGGTGGCCCCGAAACGGGCCAGGATCCACCGGTCCACGACTTCGAGGTCCGTGTCTGCGGGACGCGTCTTCAGGTCCTCGTCCGTCAGATAACCGAGCCCGAAACGGACTGCGTTCCACATCTTGTTGGCGAAGT
>CANPVW010000265.1 GCA_947581745.1 Candidatus Benthicola azotiphorus | reverse complement strand
TGAAATCCTCGCCGAACAGCAAGACGACCAGCGGCTCGGAGAAGATGCCGAGGACTGCCGCGACCAGGAGACCAAAGAAGACGCTCACCCGGAGAATTCGGGGAGCCTGCCCCGCACGAATCCTGCCCGAAGCGAATGCCGGGAACAGGATTGTCGCCAGCTCCCGGGACAGTCTCGAGACGATCTCGGCAAGGGCAACCGCCACTGAGTACAGGCCCAATCCGGACGCACCGAGAAACCCCGCCACGAGGAAGAAATCCAGTTTGCCGACCGCAAATTCGGCTAGTTCGCTTAAATATGTCCGGATCCCGAACGACAGTGAACGCCGTAGGAATGGACGAGAAAAGCCTCGCGGCGAGAGGGTCGCTCCTTCCGGCAACCGCGACCGCACCACTCGTTGGAACAGAACGAAGCAAGCGAACTGACCGATGACGACCGCGATGATCAGCCGATTCACCGAAATATCGCCGAACGGGTAGATGGCAGCCAGCGCAATCAGCGGCACCGACAACGCGAGTGTGCCGTTCAGCTTCGCCAGTGTGTAATCGCCGGTCGTGAGAAGGTACTGGCGTTGAAATACGATCATCGAGTAGACCGGCACCGACAGCGATGCCGCAACTGCTGCAGATCCGCCGAGCATGGAAACGGACCTGATGCCCCAATTGTGTCCGGCCAGGAAGTAGAGAACCGCCGCGCTGCCTCCCAGCACGAACGAGAGCACAAAGGCGTTCGACATGAAGTGCTTCAAATCTGTGGAAGTTCGGGAGGCGTGGAACATCTGTCCCGAGCCAATCCCAACGCTCGAGAACGCGCACAAAGCCGAGACAGTGGTCATGAACAGGCTGAAGGTGCCCTTGCCTTCGACACCCAGGACCCGGGCGATTACGACGCTGGATGCAAAGAGGGCCGCGAGCCCCAGGTAGGACACGCCGAGTGCAGTCGTGATCCGCTTGCCCAGTCCCTTAACCGCGCCCAATCATCCAACCCTCCCTGTTGCTCCGATCCCGTCCCGTGAGAGATTCAGGCCGATCACGGCCCCCATGGTTCCGAAGAAGATCAGGTTGACGGTCGGCTCGTGCGCCACGACAAACTGCGCTTGGATGAAATAGACCATCGCGAAAGCCAGTACCCAGGCGGCACCCTCCCGGCCCCAGTGAACTGCCGCTGCCGCTCGAGCCTTCCGGTAGATCAGGATCAACCCCGCTCCGTAGAGCGCGAGACCGACGCCACCCAGCTCCACGAGCACATCGAACACCGTGTTATGGACGACCGGTCGACTGTCTTTCCACTTTGCACTGCCGGCATAGGCCTCGACTTCTGTCTCGAATTCGTCGAATCCGTATCCGAAGAGAGGCCTTCTAGCGGCCATGCGCGACGCGGCCTGCCACAGATCCAGTCGGTAGGTAACCGTGCCGGAATCCTCGACCCTCTCTGTGGCCACCTTGCTCGGAAAAGCGATGAAAGTGGATGCCGTTAACGCGACGACGACGACACCAGCGACGACCCGACTCCTCGTTGTTGCGAAGGCCGCTGAGTGCTCTGACGGTCGCAGCAACAGATACGCGGAGGCGGCTATGGTCGCGAGCCAAGCGGCCCTTGTATAGGTGAAGAGAATGGCAACCAGACACAGCAGCGCCCCTCCGATCGCAGCCGCCCGATTCCTCGTCAAATTTGCACGCAGAACGAAGAGCAGGAGGCAGTAGATCAAGCTCAGGACGAGTCCGTTCCACTCGAATTGCAGTAGCGAACCGCCCGAACGAAACGAGCCATATGTCTGGTTCAACGCCGGGTCTGCGATCCAACGAGGCAGCACGAACTGGTACAAGCTCAGCCGTTCGAGGACGGACACCACGCCCAGGTAGCCACCCAGAATGAAGAGGGAACTGAACAGCCCACGTATCTCTCTGTCAGAGAAGGACGCGCCGCGCAGCAGAACGAGCATGAAGAACGGGATGCCGAACTGCCTCATGTACTTGTTGAAGGCGACCTGTGTCATGAAACCACCGAGCGCCGACCGCAGCAGCCCGTAGACCACGAACGCCCCGAGGACCAGCGTCAGGCCATCGCGAAGGCGGACCCTGCTCCTGGGAAGCCGAAAGGCGCCGATGCTGAACGCGACGATCAGCATCGCATAGTTGTCGGGGCGCTCGAGGGGCGAGGACCAGCCGACAGCGTACTTGACGGAGTACAGGGCCACTGACGCGATGTAGACTCCGAACGCCGTGCCAATGTTGACTAGGGTCAGAAGTCCCAGCGAAACGAACCACAGAACCATGATCATCTGTTGCACCGGCACGGCACTTACGGAAGACAGCAACAGAAGAACGAGCGAGACGTAGAGCAGCCCCATCTCACTCATTTTGGCCATGCTGGACGCGTATGCCGGTGCAGCGTCCCAAGAAGCGGACGTCTCATATCTCATGACGCGGTCAGTCCTGGCATCGTTCCTCACAACGCGTGCATCCGGACGGGGCTAGGTCCTACTACGCTTCAGCAAGTCGCGCGCCAGGTACCCTACGAATGCCGCATTGCCGATCAGGTATCTCTTCCACAGTCTCCTGGGCTCACTGGCCAGGCGGAACAGCCACTCGAGCCCGATGTTGCGCATCCACGATGGAGCCTGCTTCTTGGTCCCGGCAAGAAAGTCGAAAGCGGCACCGACACCGATCATCACGCGGGCATTGAGCCTGTCACGATGATTGTGCATCCAGTAGTCCTGTTTCGGAGATCCTAGACCGACCCACAGTACGTCAGGATCCGCCTGATTCAGTCGGTCGATGATCGTCGGGTCTTCGTGTTGTCCCGACTCCCGAAAAGGAGGAGCCATGGAGCCGACTATGCGCAGTCGGGGGAATCGCGATCTCACCTTCTCGACAAGCAGCCGATTGCTATCCTGGGTACCACCGAAGAAGTAGTGAGTGAAACCCGACTCTTCGCTCAACTGGCAGAGGGCTGACATCACATCCGGCCCATAGGTCCGCGCGATTCGGGAATGACCTGCGATTCGCCCAAACCAGACGAGCGGCATGCCATCAGGAGTCGTCATCCCGGCACCGTTGACAACGTGACGATAGGTCTGGTCCCGCTGGCAGTCGACGATCGTCGACACCGGCGCCACGCAAACGTACTCTCGCCTGCCGTCGCGAACCCAGCTCGCGATGGTGGCACACGCTTCCTCCACGTCCGTAACGGCGACGCGAACGCCCAGAAGGTCGAAACCTGGCATTAGTTCGCCAGCCACGACCGTGATACCTCCTGCAGTCGACGCCTGCTCAGCGCGTGAAGCTCAACCTCTAACATAGCGCGAGACATATGCCCCCGTGCCCCTACGATGCGGTTCTCCTTGAGCCCGACCCGCGCAACGGCAAACCTGCCGGTCCTTTCTGGCCGCCGATACGTCTGCACGGCACCGTCATACCCAACTTCCTGCGCCGCTCGTTCCTCCCGAGCACCAAACGCTCCATCGGGGTACGCGAGCCAGCGCGCCTCCGAGCCGGTGATTCCTTCGATGATGGCCCTGGGCTCACGCAATTCGACCAGGAGCTCCTGATTCGAAAGGCCGGGCAGAATGGGATGACTCTTCGTGTGAGCACCGAAGGTCACTCCGGCGTCGCTCATCTCCCGTATCTCCTGCTCCGACAGGAAGAGTCGTCCGTTGTCCTGGCCGGGACTCGCAAACAGCGAACTCAGGAGTCCTTCCAACTCCTCTCGTTCCGCACTCGTCGACTCCTTGAACATCTCCACAAGGCTGCCGACGCTCGGCTCATCGCGAAAGACTGCCCTCCACTTTGCGCCGAGCGTGGCCAATTCCGAGAACCGTCTCTCAGGGCTCAACTCCATGAACTGCTTGAGCCGCAGTTCCAGAGTATCCCACCACGGCAAATCGGAGGAGCTCACGAAGTCCGTGGTCACGAAGACCGTGGCTGGAAGTCCCATCTCGTTCAAGACCGGCCAGGCGTGCTCGTAGACCCCGCGGAATCCATCATCAAAAGTGATTGCCACGCATTCTTCAGATGCGCATTCGACAGCCTCCTCAAGCCTGACGACCAGGTACCGGCGCGCCAGGTAGGCCAGTATGTCTCTGAACAGTGGTAAGGGCGTAATCAGCGACCTCGCGTAGGAGGGAACGGCGGGGCCCTCGTCCTCATCCCTGACATCGTGAAAGGACACCACGATCGGCCTGTCCCTGTTCGCGGTGCTCCTCCACAATCGAAGGAGGCCGGAATAGTAGACGACTCCGCAGAGCACCTGACGGATCAAACGGACGATCGGCGCTCTCACTTGGGAACCTGCCGATCCGCCAGAATGCGCTTCAGCACCTGGAGTTCCAGTTGGTATTGACGCATGCGTTCCGACTTGAGCCGCTTCATCGCCAACTGATACTCGCCGTGCCGCCTCCTGACTTCCGACAGACCCTCCACAATCTCCCGCTGTGTGTTTCCGATGAGAATCGCGCCAGTTCCCAGGTGCTGCCGTGTCGCCTCGTTTCGCGATGCCACCAGGGGCTTCTCAGCCGCGATCGCATCGCTCGCGGCTCGGGGTCTCACCGGGTAGTCTTCGGTGGTCAGCGCCAGTACTGCGTCGACACTGTTCAACATTCCGTCGTATTCCGCCTCGGACACGAAGCCCGTCAATACGACATTGTCCGGATGCGCCTTCAGGGTCTTGGTGTCGAGTCTCGCGTGGTCCCCCGTGACGTAGAATGTCGTTTCACCCAATTGACTGGCGGCCATCCACAGCTGTGCGATAGGCTCATCCGGATCGAAGGAACAGGGGACGAGAACCCTGAAGCTGCCAGCAAGCGGATGGACACTCCCGGGATGGAGCGCTGGCACCTTCGTCTCCAGCACTGTGGCATTGACTCCCCGCTCTCCTGCAAGGGACTGGATTGCCTCGTTATGGACCAGGGTCGTCAGGCTCCGGTTCATCACAAGACGGTTGAACCAGAAGCCGAATGGCAACCGCGACCAGTAGCCTGTCGTAGCCAGATGATGCGCATCGACTATGTAGGCGCAGGTGAATAGCCTGCTGTAGGCGAAGGCCAGGATTGCACAGAAGGGGGGTGGGGCGGATGCTACTATCACCGACGGACGCATCCGAAGGAAGATGCCGGCCGTCCACAGGGACAGGTAGACATAGCGCAGGGGTGCATACAGCTTCCGCCGAAGCACCGGCGGCGCAAGACGAAGCTCGGCCCCGAGGTCCTCGGCGAGACTCTTCGCGCGCCGGTTGTGCGGGCGCCAGTCAACGAGCACCGTTTCGCGAGGCCGCCTCGTAGCCCCGTCTTCCGTGACGCCTAGGCGCACCGCTCCGCACGAATCCAGAGGAAGCGGAATCGAGAGTTCTCGTCGATCCTCAACGGTACTGCGGGCCGCCTCAACGACTTCCGAGCCAGGTTCTTCAGATGACCGACAAGCCGGTTTTCACCCGTGACGCCAGCCCTGTAACGTTGCATCGCGATGACCTTGTATCCCGCCTTATCTAGAATGGCCCTCATATGCCCTTCACCGGAAAAACTGAGGTGATCGGGCAGGTAGAGGGAACCGGGGAATTCGCTCCTCGGAATGTCGCCGGCGTTTCCAGTTGCCAACAGCAGCTGACCGCGAGGCTTGAGCCGGATTCTCAGCCCTTCAAAGAACTCGACCGGGTCGGGCAGGTGAGAGAACACGTTGACCAAGGACACGTGGGTGAACTCACCGGAAATGTCCCGTAACTCGGCGCTCGTCACCGGGATGCCACGCGATTGGCACCACTTCACCTTCGCTTCGCAGGGCTCCAGGCCCAGCAACTCCGAGCCGGAGGCGACGAGAACATCCAGAGCTTCCAGGAGCTCGCCGAAACCCGCGCCGATATCGAGCCATCGACAGGGTTCTGACCTGAGCTCTTCCTGAGGGAACAGAGCGGAGGTCTTCTGGCAGAATTCGTCCACCTTCAGCGAGGAATGGCGCCCGACCATCCTCAGGACTCCTCGGTCCAGCCTGTGCATGCCCGTTCTGGCCGCAGCATCGATGTCGCTCAGGAGAGGGCGTGGATTCAAGTACACCAGGCCGCAATTCAGGCACTTGACCATGGAATAGCCGCTCTCGCGCGCCCAGGGCTCCGAGCGGCTCTCGCCACACAGATAGCACGCAACGTGCTCGAGTTGCATTGGTTCCCTCCTGGTGCTGGCCACCTTGCGGTCGCGAGAGTCGGTGCAAACGCGCCCTGCGACATCGCTCCCCAACGCCGGTTCGGTCCAAGCCGAGCAGATCAGAGCGCCAGCTCCGAGCCAAACAGCCTCGCTACCTCCGCGGTCCGGCTGTCCACATGGAATTCGTTCAGAATCGTCCTCCTTGCGCTGCGTCCCAGACGCGACCTCAGATCTTCGTCCTCTATCAGCCTCATGGCGGCGGCCGCCAGCTGCTCGGGGTCCCGCGCCTGCACGAGCAGGCCGTTCCTGCCATCGTCCACGAGTTCAGGGATTCCCGTGATGTCAGACGCGATTACCGGCAGTCCAGCTGCCATCGCCTCCATAAGCACGACCGGGATTCCCTCACTGACGCTCGGGTGGATGAGCACATCTGATTGTCGGTAGTACTTCCCGATCTCGTCGTGCTCGACACTGCCGACCAGCGAGACCTCGCTCTGCACATTGCAGCTTCGAATCAGCCTGGAGAGCCGGTTGCGCCTCGGTCCGTCACCAACGATCACACAGCGGAAGTCGACCCCTCTCGCCTTCAGTATCCGACACGCCTCGATCAGGTATTCGTGACCCTTCTGCCATACCAGGTTGCCGATGGCCGTAAAGACGATGGGATCCCCGCTGCCTCTACCAGTACCACGGAGAAATGCACCTGGATCCACTCCCATGCGTATCGTCTTGATCTTACCCGGTATCGCTTTGGGCGCGCTGGCCAGCAGGACTTGCCTGATGTGCTCACACACGGCAACCGCGAACTTCGCCCTCGTCGTCTTCTCGGTCAGCAGGACCTTCTCAACCAGGACGTCGCTTCCGTGTGCAGTGAAGCTGAAGGTCAATCCGGCCAGCTCCGACGCCATCATCGCGACCGTGCACGCGCCGCCGGCGAAATGTGCGTGGATGTGCCCTATCCGCCTCTGTTCGAGACTCGCCGCCAGCTGGGGAGCGATCACGAAGCCGTATAGGGTCCTCAGTCGCCGCCTGGTGGTTGGATGAGGCCTCAGGACGTGTCTCAGGGCCGCGACGTACCGTGCCGGAGCTCTTCTCGCGTAGACGTAGTGGGCACGCATCAGGTGTTTAATTGGTGCAGACGACAGGTACGTCGTGGATTGCGTCAACGACTGAGTCCTCCCCGAGAGAGGAGCCCCTGGACTCGGCCGCCAGATGGCGTACAGATCGATTGGCATCCCGAGGTCACGCAGCCGGCTCACCTCGAGTTCGATGAACGTCAGGGAGAGCTTCGGATACAGATCAGTGATGAAGGCCACTCTCGGCCAGGAATGCTCTCCAGCTGTCGTTACAGCGGTGGGCTGTCGGGAAGCGGCGGCAGGACGAGTAGGAACCATGAAAAACGCAACCAGTCTGTCCGACTAGTAGCCGAGTGAAGCGCGCGAATGGCTCAGCGGCCAAAGATCAGTTCGTGAAGGCAACGATCACTCCAGCGGCGGAAATGCATGCCGCAATGAGCACTGCGCCGTTTCTCACAATCCACGGGGTCTTCGGCACAAACAACTGGTCTCCGGACTCGAGCGACGTTGCCACCGAGCGGCTGACGTCCAGTCCGTCGACTATTTCGTCCCCGTTTCGTATGAGGCGGACTTTCTTGAGATTGCCGTCTTCTGTCGCACCCCCGGCGAGTGCTATTACGTCGTCGATCATCAGAGTCTGGTCGACCTGATAGAGGCCCGGGTTTCGAACCTCGCCCAATACACGTACGCGCCTGAGATACGCGACCTGGACGGACTGATTTCGAGTAATCTCCGCGAACTCCGCTCCCAGGTCCACCTTGACCTGGGCGGCCGAACGGTCCGTCAATTGACGCTGCCCGAGCAGCGGGAGGATAGCCGAGCCGTCCTCGTCGATCGTGTACTCTCCGTTCAAGTCCGGTTCACGCGAGAACGTGAGCCTCACGGCGTCTCCAGGCACGAGTGGCAGCTCACCCGGAGCCACGACTGAGACTTGCTGTTCGCCGGCCGACTGCTGACCTCCGCCCGCGCACCCGAACGTTGCCGCGCCCATCAGCACGCCGATCACAACGCCGGCTGCGGGACCGCTCATTCCAAGCGGGAATCCCCTAGGCCTCATGGCTGTATGTCCTGTAGTGTGGAGGAAGCTCGACGTCGTTCAGCACGATCCCAGCCGTTTTCGCCCCCGCGCGCTCCAGGCGGGAAAGCGTTACGTGGAGGGCCGACCTGTCGGTGTGCCCGCCGCGCACGACGACCACCACACCATCCACCCCGGCCGCGACTGCCGCGGCATCGGTGACCACGTTGAGGGGCGGAGTGTCGACCACGACGAGCTCGAAGCGGGACATCAGTTCCGCCAGCAGCTCCCTGAATCGCTCGGACTCCAGCAGTTCCGCAGATCGAGAAGTATGCGACCCCGCTGGCAACACATGCATAGTATTCCCTGCACCGATCTCGATACGCTGGATTGCGTCGTTCAGCTCGACTTCGTCGGTCAGGACCTCGGTCAAGCCGACGCCCGAAGAGGGTAGTCCGAGAAAGCGCGACACGCCTCGACCCCTGAGATCTGCGTCGATCAGAATTGCCTGTGTTCCGTGACTCGCCCGGACGATGGCCAGATTGCAGGCCGTGAACGTCTTCCCTTCACCCTGGGCAGGACTGGTAATCGCTACGGAACGCAGGCCCCCGTTTCGCATCTCCCGTCCGAAGAAACCCAGATCGGCGTTCAACGTTCGGAAGGCCTCGAGCGCCAGCTCGCGCTCGGTTGTCCATGCGGGAGTAAGCGCCGTCGATAAGTGGCCGTTGGAAGCCGGAAGCCTGATCGAGATAACCGGGCCGGGTCTGCCAAGCCCCGGAAGCAGGCTCAGGACCGGTATGCCCGTGGCTTCCTCAACTCCCGACGGCTCCCGGACTCGGGTATCGGTTTGCTCCTTCCACAGACCGAGCATGAATCCGAAGCTGAGAGCGAGTATGAACCCGAGACCAATGTTGAGGGGCGCGTTCGGCGACGAGGGCCTGAAGGGAAGTGATGCCTTGTCGACCACTCGAACGCTCGGGAGATCCACGGCCTTGGCGATCTCCGCCTCCTGGCGATGCGTCTGCAGGAATCGGTACAGATCCTCCAGCAACGACACCTGCCGCTCCAGACGAGCGGTTTCGATCTGCTGAGCGGGAATGGAGGCCAGCACGTTGCCCGAATTCCTGAGCGCCGCGTCCATTGACTCAATCTGGGCATTCAGGGCCTGACGATATCCCGTGGCAATCGCCTTGAGCTGTTGCTCGACGTCGGCTACCCGGTCGTTCAGGGCAGCGAGCTCGACATCCTTGTCAGATCGGCGAAGCGCCAGGTCGTTCCGCCTGTTTTCAAGCTCTACGAGATTCGTGAGAAGCGTCGTGACCATCTGGTTCTGGCTCTTGAGAAAGGTGGGAAAGGCAGCCAGATCCCGGTACTTGCGCCCTCCCCTGGTGTCGTCGCTCTCGATCTGGTCGATCAGGGTTCCCAGTGCCGCTTCCTCTGCCTTGAGGGATTCCCGTTGTGCCCACATGGCGGCGTTCTGCCGAACCTGTTCCGCGGCTCGGATGTCGAGGGCCACGGCATGAGAGCGCCTGGTGTAGTCACTGAGGCTGTCCTCAGCCAGCTTGAGACGTTGAGCCACAAGGTCCGTTTGGTCAGACAGGAAGTCGGCAGCCGCGGTCGCCTCGGCCTGCTGCAGCTCTGATCTCAAGCTCAGGTAGCTGTCCGATACAGCATCACACAGCCACTGCGCTTCCGCCGGCGTTCGACCCGAACAGCGGAGCGCGACGACATCCGCGTCCCGATCGACAACACTCACCTCGAGTCGTTTGGTTGTCTGCACCACGGCTTCGCTGAAAGGGATGATCTTCATCCTGTACTTCCCGACGCCCAGACCCGCTCCCTTGGTCAATCCCGAGACATTGGCGAACTCGATCGATTCGTCCGGCCCCGCGGTTGCGACGGTCGCGCCGGACTTCAGGTCGCGCACGGTCAACTGTGAATCAGCCGAAGAGGACAACTCGTATTCTCCCGGGACGGCACTTGGACCCGACTGGAACCACTGAAACAACTCGCCAGGAGGTACTCTGCCATGCGGGCCTTCCACGGTCACATGCAGGCTTCCTGACTCGACAGCAGGTTCCACGACACGGCGACTTCGAATCAACTCTATTTCCGTACGCCTGCTGGCCACGTCTCCCAGACGATCCAAGAGCGCCAACGCATCCGAGTTGACCGGGTTACGCTGCTCGACCAGGAAGCTCGCGCTCGCTTCGTAAGTCTTGGGGAGCAATAGTGTAACGGCAATGGCGAAGATCATCACGGGAACGAAGCCGGCCAGGATTATCCACTTCCGGCGACGCAGGAAGCCCAACGCCTTGCCCGCGTCCAGTGGCATATCGTAGCCCGGTCCGCCCGCGGTCCTCGGCTCGAGATAGGTCCTAGCACCCGACGGTGCGGGGGGCTTGCCCTCGTGTCGGCGAGCCAGCGGGTGATTCTCGTTTTGCATCAGCTCTTCCGGTCTCCAGGTAAGGCTGTTCTGCCTGCTGCCTGCGTTTCCTGATCCGGCGCGCACGGATCTCCCGGCCTGACTCAAAGCCTCTCGTTCAGGTTCAGCGACCGCATTCGGGTACCGCCGATCATTCGGTCGAATGCGCCATCGGCATGTTTCTGACTATGCTTGTGTCGCCGGAACAAGGCCTTGCAGGACCCTGAGGATCTCAGTCGACGTGGGCTCCAATCCACCCACCACGCGCACCGACCCCTGCTCCAGTTGAGCCAGGCCCGTGCCGCTCTGGCGCGCCCAACCAGCTACGTGGGAAAGGTCGGTAACAACGACGGTGGCGCCGGCCGCCGCCGAGCGCGCGTGCTCGGTACTCCTATACTCAATATACTCAGGCAGTTTCCTGTCGCCATTTCTCTTGCGGTCTGCCTGCTCGGTGACCATCTCGTCGATGCGGGGACGGTTGCACGGAGCGACCAGCAGCTTGACCGGCCACTGTTGGGATAACTCCACGCACGCCGGGATCAGGCTCTCCCAGCTCGGACTCTCTGACAGACGTCCGCGCTGGTCGAGAGCCACGAAGACGTAGTGACCGTTGGACGCCGGGACCTGTTGGGTCTCCGGTCTGGCAACGCTCCGGGGCGACCTCTTGGCCCTTCGCGGCTCCAAACGCCTGGCACGCCTGACCCGCGAAACCGCCCCTGATGACAGACTCTTGAGGACAAAGATGGCCGTCTCAACCAAGATCAGGAAGTCAAGGCCGGCAGATCGGTTCCGCAGGTAGTAGAGATCGTACTCCATGTTGGCGTGTATTTCTTGCCCACGGTCCGGGCTCAACTGCCACAGGCCGGTGATGCCTGGCGTTGCCTCGAGGCGTAGTCTCTCGAAGCGACCATAACGCTCGACGACGAACGGCATCTCGGGACGAGGGCCCACCAGGCTCATTTCGCCACGCAAGACGTTCACCAGCTGCGGGAGTTCGTCCAGTCCGGCGCGACGCACATGCCTGCCAATCCGGGTAACTCTGGGATCGTCCGCCGTGATCGGGGACATCTCGTAGATTCCACTGTCCGCATACATGGTGCGGAACTTCAGGATCTCGAATAGCCTGCCTCCCTTGCCTACTCGCTGCTGCCGAAAGACGGCTGGACCTGGCGAATCCAATCGGATCAGAGCGGCGAGAACTGCCCAGGCCGGCATTGTAACGGTGATCAGGAAAGCCGACAGACATACGTCTACGATCCGCTTGGACACAAAATAGGATGTCGTTGCGGAACCAGAGTACGGACGCAGGACTGTCGCCGTGGCAATATCTTCAACCCGAAGCTGATCTGCCCTGACATCACCGATCTTGGGAACGAAGCCGATGTCCACTTTCAGACCCTGACAGCGAGCCAGCAAGTCCGAGATCAGGTCCGCTCGGTCAAGAGGAACTGTTACCAGCAATTCATCGATGTGGTGTTCCTCGACGAGCTCTGTCAGGTCGTCCAGCCGGCCCAGCACCGGCACTTCGAGCGATCCTGTGGGTTGATGGTCCGCCCGGCACCGTACGGTACTTCCCACAGGCTTCAGACCATCGATGAAACCGACCACAAGCGCGCCCGTTCTCGGCGCCTGCATGATCTTCTTCATCAGCAACTGGCCGGTCTCGCCACTTCCATAGATGAGGATCCGCCGGGCTCTGCCGTGTCCCACCTGCCATTTTCGAACGACGGACCATGTGAATCGACGTCCCAGGAGAAAGGCGAGGATCGTCAAAGCAATGGCAAGTCCGATCAGGGCCTTGGGCCCGAAGCCCCGGTCGGCCAGAAAGAGCAATGCCAGATAGAGAGTCGCAACCTGAACCAGCAGCCGGGCGGTCGACTGAAGGAGACGAAGATCCAGTACGGTTGCACGTCCGCTATACTGACCTCCGCGTGCCAGAATCGCTATCGACAGCAACGCGAAGACGACCCCCATAGCCATGAAGCTGAGAAGCTCGGGCCGTGGCTGAGCCACCCAGCCTGCCTGAGAGGCCCACCCATATATGGCATACGCAAGTCCGAACGCAGCCATCGTCGAGATCAGATCGGACGCAGCTGTTGCCGCCGCCCCGAGACGATCCGCGGTCCGGGCACGGCCGTGACCGCCTGACTGCGGTCCCCTGACTCCCATTCTGGAAGCGGCCACCAACCGAAGAACATCTCGGGAAGTGACAGCGATCTTCATACGACTGGCACTCAGCTTTCGATCGTACCGCAACACCAGGGGCACTTCTGTGACTCGGGCCCCGGTCGCGCGCACATGGCTCAGGAGCTCGAGGCCGGCTACAAATCCCTTCTCGGCCAGTTGCGGAACTCCGTCTCGGGAATCGATCACCGACTTCAGCACGGACGACCTGTACGCCCTGTAGCCAGACGTGAAGTCCCGGACCTCCCCGAGTGGCATCATCACTCGCAGCAGCAGGGAAGCCGCGTCACTCAGAAGCCGACGGTGGAACGGAACCCCAACGACCCGCCCACCGAGCTTCATTCGCGATGCGATGACGACATCATTCCCCAGCTCGATCGCCTTGAGCATCTCCGGGATCAGAGCCGGGTCGTGAGAGTCGTCTGCATCCATGGTGACGATCACGTCACTCAACGGAGTCGCGTGGATCAGGCCGGTCCGGAGAGCCACACCATAGCCGCAGTTCTGCTCAAGGCGCAGAAGCTGGATCGGCATGTGGGCTGCCCGCTCTCTCACTACCTCGGCGGTTTCGTCGTCCGACCCATCGTCGACAACCACGACGTTGTAGGCGAAGCGCTGACCCTGAAGCACGTCTCGGATGCGGTCCAGCAGCGTGCCGATGCCCGCGGCTTCGTTATAGGCCGGCATGACGACAGATAGATCTAGCATTCGGTCCAGTTCTGGCGTGCGATCAGAGAAAGCCCGATTCTGTGGTGTCAGACGCAATTCTGAGTCCGAACGGCGCCAATGGAGGGAACGTCCCGGCACATCAGCTCCGCGCCCGAAGGAAATCACCATAAGTCATTACGCTCCAACATCTTACCCCGGGGGCGCAGTGACACGAAGGGCGTGGCTGTCACTCGGGAATAAGGAATCTACTGTGGTGGATCGTTTCCGCAATCTGTTGCGACAGCACTACACGTGCAGTGGAGAAACCGAGCCTCTGCGGGCCCCGGGGGCGGAGCCGCTACCGTGAAGCACCACCCCGCCCCCACGATTCTGAAGCACCACCCCGCCCCCACGATTCTCGTGATCGCGGGAACGAGACCGGAAGTCATCAAGTTGGCTCCCGTAATTCAGGCGTTCAGCGCGGGTGAGGAATGGTCCCTGCGCTTTGCAGCGACGGGACAGCACAGGGAGCTCCTGGACCAGGCCCTCGACCAGTTCGGTCTCACTCCTGACATCGATCTCGACTTGATGCGCAGCGGTCAGACCTCGATCGACTTTGCAGCCAGAGCACTGCCATCGATCAGGGCAGCGATCAATGTGGCAAAGCCCGATCTGGTGATCGTTCAGGGAGACACGAACACCGCCGTGTTTGGGGCTCTCGTCGCGTTTCATCTCGAGATTCCGGTCGCTCACGTCGAGGCGGGACTGCGCTCGGGGGACCTCAGGAATCCCTTCCCCGAAGAAGGCAACCGGCGAATCATCTCACAGCTGGCGTCGCTCCACTTCGCCCCCACGGAGGGGAACCGGCGCAACCTCGTGGATGAGGGTGCCGACCCGGACCGCGTCCCGGTTACCGGCAATCCGGTGATAGACGTCCTGAAGGAGATCATCCGGCGTGTGCGACCGCCGGATGTACAGCGTGCTCCACGGTCGAACGCGGGCGCGAAGTTCCGGATCCTCGTGACGTTACATCGTAGAGAGAGCCTGGGCCTCCCGCTCGAGCGCATGTGCGATGCGATCGTTAGGCTGGTTCGAGAGGAGCCTAGAGCGCACGTAGTGTGGCCAGTCCACCCGAATCCGGAAGTTCGCGAAACTGTCGCTCGCAGATGTCGTGATGTCGACCGGCTCCGGCTCGTCGACCCGGTTGGCTACGAGGAATTCGTCCGCTTGATGTGCGACACCGATCTGGTGATCTCGGACTCTGGTGGCGTGCAGGAAGAGGCGCCGACCGTCGGCACTCCGCTGCTTGTGGCTCGTGAAGTGACCGAACGACCGGAAGTGATTGAATGCGGCGCCGCAAAGCTGATTGGTCGCGATCCAGACTTGCTCTTCGACACGGCCCTGGAGCTCATGTCAGATTCGACCGCCTATGCCGCAATGGTCGACAAGCCCAATCCATTCGGAGACGGGCATGCGGCGGAGCGCATAGTCGCGGCAACACGTGAATACATGAGTCGCGTGTGAGGCAGCCTCTACGCTGCATACAGGACAAGTCCTCCGACGATCAGAATCACGGCAGTAAGGTGGTGCCTGTTGACATCCTCCCCGAGACCGTATCGGGAGAGTGCGAGCACCAGAATCTGGACAACGCCGACGCTCATGTAGACCGTGCCTACTTCGAGCCGGGTCAGAGCAGCGAAGAACCCAATCTGAGCGATCGCGAAAAGAGCCAGCGCGCGGAGCAGCAACGGGCCGGGCCGGTGCCGTACGAAATAGAGCTTGTACGAATACTGGGCCAAGGCGGTGCACACGAGAGCCGTGGCGAGCAGTCCGGTGCTGATCACGCGGCCACCTTCACGCTCAACCACAGCGTACCCGAGGTGATGAGGACCGCCCCGAGCACCTGCCGAATCCCGATCTGGTCGCCGTAGGCGAGAGCGACGAACAGCATGGCCGGATAGAAGAGGCTGGACAGCGGAACGGTGCTGCTCAGTCTGAATCGACGGTGTGCCATACCCCACACCCCGAGCCGCACGAGGTTGAGACCCAGCACGGCCGCGACGCCGACGCCCAGGATAGCCGGACGCCAATCGACCCTGTGATCCGCGATCGCCTTCAATAGAACGGCGCCGAAAACCTGCAACGCCACCGCGACCGTCATCACACCAATCGCCTTCAAGTTCGATCGGAACACGCTCGCGGTCGACAGCGAGGCCGAATCTCTGTGGTCCAGGTCTTCGTTGCCTGCGTCGGAGGAACCCGATTGGCTCGCGCTACTCAATGGAGTTCCCCCTCCAGCTCGAGTTGCAGCTTCCGGAACACCTCGTCCGACACCCTCTGCGACCTTGACGCGTGGAGTGGCGGCGGAATCCGTGTAGGGTCGACGGGAATCTCCAGGATGCTCTGCGCCACCTCGGTCACCAACCTGGCTGGATCAGCGCAGAAGTCCTCGTATCGCACAACGCGGAATCGCTTTGGGCCCAGCTCATCCTGTTGCTCGCGCGTCAGACGGGCGTAGTAGCGAACCTGTCCGCAGACATCGATCGCCGGATCAGCGTGCCTGCTGCGAGCTGGATCGTCGCGGCCGTAGGATGCCGCCGGGTCGCCGTGGATGTACGACCGGGCCACCAGTAGAGATTGCGCCAGGAAGATCGGGTCACGCTCGAGGCAAATGAAGTGGGCCGTGGGCAGGTGGCGGGCGACGAGCGACGCGTGGGCGATGAGGCCGTTGTTCTTGGCGACCAGCGGTCGGCCTGACCATTGCTCAAACGCACCGAAGAAGCGTGACATCGCGAGTGCTTCGCCCTCGCTCAGCTCGGAACGGACCTTGGTTCGGTCCTTCCCGAGCCAGCGGTCCCAGAGGTACAGCCCGTCATTCCACCCTCGAATGCCCCCGGTACGACCGTAATGGCTTCGCAGGCTCAAACCTCGGCTTCGTGGTCGTGCTCTCACGAGACTACTCATGGTGATCGGAGCACGCGGAAATACGGATGTCAGGTTCGTGAAGTACGCGACATGAAGCGCCCTGGCGATCGTCAGGGCAACAACAGTAGTGCCGCTTCTCGGTGGTCCGCAGACGAAGAGCATGGGAAGGGACGGTTCAGGCGCTCGGCGGTATCGGCGCCTCTCGGCGCCGGCTGCAGCCAGGTCTAGCGGAGTAGCCGCCAGGGCGAGAGCAGCGAGAAGCAACGCGAAGCGGCCCTCGGGCCCGGAGCGCAGTGTTCGAAAGGCCAGCCCGAACGGATCCTGAAGGTCCGCCGGTACTGCAAAGTGAAGCAGTCCGCGCAGTGGCGATCTCAATCAGCCCCCTGGGAAGGTCCGACGATTCGGTACAGACGGAATCCCGCGAAGGTGGCCTCGAGCACGACTGCGTACTGCCCTGCAACGGCATCCAGTAGAGTCCCGTCCGGGTCGCCATGGAAAGCCCTCGAATAGGCGAGCCAGACGTAGCCGTGCTCGGCGAGTTGACCCGAGATGTCGGCCAGGGTGCGATCCCGAAGCTCGGGATCCGAGATCACCGGAACACCTCTCAACTCCCAATCATCCTCGAGATAGTGCTCGAGGGGTCCTATCATGTAATCGACGCAAACGAAGACGGGAACACGATCACCATATGCATCCAGGAACCGGGCCACTGCCCTCGAGTCTTCGTTGCGGTAGTTGTCCGACCGATGGCGATTGGCCAGAGCTACACCTGAAACAGCAAGTAACGCCAGGCCGGCCCCAACAACCGCGCGAGAACTCCGCCACCGCGAGAGCCCGGCTCCAAGCCAGATCGAGACCGGAATGAACACCCATACGACGTGACGAACGTTGTAGCCGAACGGCCCTATCTCGCTGGTGAGTCCTACGAGCGCCACGGGCGCGACAGCCAGTGCAACGAGAGAGGCCCTCCATTTCGCGCTGCCCAGGGCTACGAACCCACTCTTGATCAGGACGACGAGGGAAACTGCGATCACTGCCAGCCAGAGTCCCGCCGAAGCGACAACCTCACGACCACTCAGGTCGTGAAGCTCTCGGAGTGAGGGGCCTACCGTATACCCTGTGATGAACGACAGATACGTGTAGCCGAACCCGGATGGACCGAACCCGCTCAGACGCGACGCACCCCAGGCCCCATGGAGATCCTGGAGCAGAAGCCACGCCCAGGGTATCGCCACAAAGGCAAGCGCCAAGAAGGCCGCCAGCGCCCGTCGAGGTCGCGATCGGTCTCGGGCCTTCGCCACCAGGGCGGTACCGGCCAACACAATCAGAAGCACAGGAAAGTAGTAGTGCGTGAAAACCCCTGCGGTTGCAGCGACAACGAACAGGACCCAGTCCCGTACCGAATCCGTATCCAGGCCTCGATAGAACAGGAGCAAGGTCAGGGCTGCGAGGAGAAAGTCCAGGCCGTAGACCCGAGTCTCCTGTGAGTACCAGATGTGGAACGGTGACACGGCGACCAGGAGCGCAACCCAGAATGCCACGCGCCGACCCGCGAGCCACCGCGCCAGGTAATAGACAGCGACGATGGAAAGGAGTCCGAGCACGACGGACAACACGCGCGCTGAAAGGTCTCCCGGAAACAGCGCCTGCCAGCCCCGGAGAACAAGGTGGTAAAGTGGTGGAAACCGTCGAGCTCCCTTGATCAGCCCGGCAAGATCCGTGGGTCGGCGAGCGACATCCAGTTCCGTCACCTCGTCCATCGTGAGACTCTGGCCGTCGAGACCCAGCAGCCGGAGCACCAGTCCCACCATCACGATGACCGCAAGGGCTATGCTCTCCGCTCTCGCGTAGTGCCGCACGGCGGTAGCTCGGCGAGAATAGTCGAGCCCTTCCTCAGGATCAGCTGGCATTCTGGACCCGACCCGATGTGTTTCGTCTAGTGGTGCTCGTGCCCCCCCGGCACAGACTGGAGACTGCCTTCGGGGTCGGGCAGGAATCAAGCCTCATTACTCTAGTCGAACTGGCTGCGTGGTCAAGGAACAATCGGCAGCTGGCTTTTCCGGTTTCCCGCACCATTGCGAGTCGGGCACCTGATGCAGGTCCTCTTGCATTCGATCTTGATTCCTTCGCAGCGCCCACGCATCGTGCCGACCTGATGACCCTGCGGTCGGCAGAGCTCTCGCCGCCGGTGAGTGGCGCCCTGACTCGGACAGGAGCAGCACATGCCCTGCGAAAACACCCGCGCCGCCATCACCGGCGGCAACAGCGGAATCGGACTCGCGATCGCCCGCGCCTTCCGGGACGAGGGCGGGCAGGTCGCGATCCTCGGCCGCGATCAGGGGACCCTCGAAGCCGTCGCGGCCGAGCTCGGCCCGGAGACCGTCGCCGTCAGCGGCGACGTGGCCCGCCTCGACGACCTGGACCGGTTCTTCGCGGAAATCGAAGCGGCCTTCGGCGGTCTCGACGTCCTCGTGGTGGCCGCCGGTCTGTACCAGCCGGCCTCGCTCGCCGACACGACGCCCGAGCTTTTCGACCGGACGAGCGACGTCAACTTCCGGGGCTCTTTTTTCACGGTGCAACGCGCCCTTCCCCTCCTGCGGGACGGGGCCTCGGTGATCCTCATCACCTCCACGATCAACGAGGCCGGCGTGCCGGGTCTCACCGCCTACGCCGCGACGAAGGCGGCCCTCCGGTCGCTGGTTCGGGGCTTCGCGGCCGAGCTCCACCCGCGCGGCATCCGGGTCAACGCGATCAGCCCCGGGATCATCGACACGCCGATCTTCGATCGCCTCGACCGGACGGACGAGGAGGTCCGGTCACTCAAGGAGGGGCTGCGTTCCCAGGTCCCGGTCGGCCGGCTCGGCACCGCCGGGGAGGTCGCCGCCGCCGCCGTCTTCCTCGCCTCCGACCGTGCTTCCTACATCACGGGCGTCGAGCTCCCGGTCTCCGGGGGCCTGGGACAGCTCTAGACGTCTGCCCGCGCCGGACCCCGTCGCGTATATTCGATCGAGCCCGCGGGTCACGCGGGTAACGGGCGGGAGTGTGAACGGAAGGGTGCGGCCCATGGTGCCACTCAGCGAGATCATGACGAAGGAGCTCATCACGGTGAGCCCCGATCTGACGTTACAGGACGTGGCGCGCGTGTTCGCCGAAGCGGGCATCAGTGGTGCACCCGTCGTGAGCGGCCGGGAGCTGGTCGGTGTGATCTCGATGACCGACCTCGTCGAGTTCGAGACCAGCAATCCCGGAGCTCCGCGGCAGCGTGATGACGGGGCGGAGTGGGGCGAGATCGAGACCGTCGCCACGCTCGACGGCTCGGGGGACGGCGAGCCGGGAGTCTACTTCACGGAGATGTGGGAAGACGCCGGTGCCGACGTCCTCGAGCGCTTCCAGAGCGACAGCCCGGAATGGAACCGGATGGCTGAGGCGACCGTCGGCGGCGCGATGACGACCTCGGTCGTGTCCCTCCAGCCCTCCGCTGCCGTCCAGGACGCCGCGCGGCTGATGATGCTCGCCGGTGTGCACCGCGTCCTCGTCGTGGACGACGGCGGCGAGCTCGTCGGTCTCGTCAGCTCGTCGGACATCGTCCGGGCCGTCGCCGAGCGGGGGCTCGCGGAAGGCTGACCTGAGCCACCCGCCCGCGCCGGACCGACGCGGGCGCCAGCTACCCGGTCCGCCGGTTCGTCAGAAGGCCGACACGACGCCGATCGCCAGCCGTGCGCCTTCCCGTTCGATGTCCCACGCCACTTCGCCCGTGAACCGGATGTTGCGCCACACCAGGTACGACGCGTCCAGCGCGACGAGGTTGTACTTCTGGACGAACAACTGCTCGTTGATGCGCAGCGACACGATCGGGTCGCTCGCGTCGATCCAGTTCCATAGGCCGGTGACATACCAGCGTCCCCCGGCCCCCGCGGGCCACCAGATGATCTCGGCGAGCGCGGAGTTGGCCCACGTGTCCGTGGGGGCGTCCGCCGCGTCGAAGAAGGGCTGGGTGTCCCAGCGCCTCAGGTACTGGACGTTCAGCTGGCCCCAGTCGCCAAGCGCGACCGATGCGTCGGGCCCGACGTACCAGATCTCGTCCGTCGCGTCGTTCGCGACCTCGTTGCCATACAGGCCGAACACCCCGATCCGCACCTTGCCGAGCGAGTGCGAGTAGCGGGCGAACAGGTTCTTTCCGTTGTCCCGGTCGTACTGCCTCGACTCCGTGGCGCCGCCGATCCCCTGCCCGTTCACCACTCCCAGCGTCACGTCGCCGTTCTTCCAGGGGGAGAACGGGACCATCACGCCGCGGTCGTACGTCAGGTCGGCCCTGGCGTCTCCCATCCGGATCCGGTACAGCTGGTAGTCCTCGAACTCGAGCCGCAGCTCTCGCTTGAACATCGGGTCCGAGATCTGGAACTGCCCCGCGATCGCGTCGATTCCACTTCCCCCGATGTCGGAGAACTGGAGGTACGCGTCCTCGATGCCCGCGATCTCTCCGCGCTCGCTGAGAAAGAAGTAGAAGTAGTAGCTGATCTTCTTCGCGATCGGGCCGCCCGACAGGAGCTTGATCCCGTACGGGAACGAGAGGTCGTTGGAGACCGCCTCACCGTCCGTGAGGGTGGAGGCCTGCGCGTACCCGTCGAACCGGATCGCCAGCGGCACGTCCTTCATCAGGCGCAGCATCGGGTCGCCCGTGTCGATCGTGTCGCGCGGCTCCTCTTCCACCGCGAGCTGGAAGCCGTTCGCGGCGAACGTCTCCCCGAACTCGGTCAAGCGGGGAATGGGCGCGTGGCACACGCTGCAGCTGAACTTGTACTTCCTGGCGAAGGCCGGGATCTCGACGCGGCCTTCGGTGAAGGACAACCGCCCCGACTCGTGCGCGTTCGCCTCCGATGGGAGGGCGGCCGCCGCGATCGGAAGCAGCAGGATCGAGAGCAGGGTTCGAAGCGGAGCAGGCATCGGACGTCTCCGAGGTGCGAGGTGGTGCGAGCGATCTACGGCCTGTCTGGAGGCGGGAGGCGCAAGGCCCGTACCGCGGACGCGCCGACGTCAGGCCGGATTCGTCCCGCGTAACATGATTCCGCACAACGCTTTAGGAGTTGCGTCAGCGGGGAGTCGAGCCGAACGCGCCGATGCGGCGTGACGAAACGGCCCGCGACGTGACGCGATCACCCGCGGTCTGATGAGCTACGGGGCGGACCACATGGAGTGGCCCGCCCCGGCTGGAGTGCGGCTCTCGCGCCTGCCGGCGTCGATCGCCGTCGGCGATCCGCTTCGGCGCGCCTCGGGTCAGCGCTTCTTGACCGGTACGAAATCCCTCGTGTCGTAGCCGATGAACACCTGCCTCGGACGGGCGATCTTCTGGTCGCCGTCCTGCAGCATCTCGCTCCACTGGGCCAGCCAACCGGCGGTCCGCGGAATGGCGAACAGGACCGGGAACATGGACACCGGGAAGCCGAGGGCCTGGTAGATGATCCCCGAGTAGAAGTCGACGTTAGGATACAGGTTCCGGCTGACGAAGTAGTCGTCCGAGAGAGCGATCCGCTCCAGCTCGATCGCGATGTCGAGCATCGGATCGGTGCCCGTCACCTTGAACACCTCCGGCGCCATCTCGCGCAGGATCTTGGCCCGCGGATCGTAGTTCTTGTACACGCGGTGGCCGAAGCCCATGAGCCGGAAGTCACCCGACTTCACACGCTCGATGTAGCCCGGAATGTTGCCCACGCTGCCGATCTCGCGCAGCATCCGGAGCACCATCTCGTTGGCCCCGCCGTGCAGCGGGCCGTACAGGGCCGCCGCGGCCGCGGCGAGCGCGCAGTACGGATCCGCGTGCGAGCTCCCGACGGCGCGCATCGCGTTGGCGCTGCAGTTCTGCTCGTGATCCACGTGCAGGATGAACAGGACGTCCAGCACCTTCTCGAGGATCGGGTTCGGCTCGTACTTCAGCTCCGTCGTCTTGTACATCATGTTGAGGAAGTTTCCGGCGTAGCTGAGGTCGTTGTCCGGATAGACGTACGGCAGGCCCCGGCTGTGCCGGTACGCGAACGCCGCGATCGTGCCCACCTTGGCCACCAGGCGGTGGATCTGCTTCAGCCGCACCTCAGGGTCCGCGATGTCGCGTGACTCGGGATAGAATGTCGAGAGCGCGGCCACCGAGCTCACGAACATCCCCATCGGGTGGGCGTCGTGCCGGAAGGCCGCCATCAGCTGCTTGAGGTTCTCGTGCAGGAACGTGTGGTGCGTGACCTCGTACACCCAGCGGTCCAGCTCGTCCTTGGTCGGCAGCTCGCCGAACAGGGACAGGTACGCCACCTCGAGGTAGTTGCTGTGCTCGGCCAGCTGCTCGATCGGGTAGCCGCGATACCGGAGGATTCCCCGCTCGCCGTCGATGAACGTGACGGCGCTCTTGCAGGAAGCCGTGTTCGTGAACCCGGGGTCGTAGCTCAGCATCCCGAAGTCGGTGTCGCTGACCTTGATGTTCCGCAGGTCCTTCGCGGGAATCGCCGCGCCGTACTCGGGATACGTCCCGTACATGATCGGGAGCTCGTATTCCTTCTCGGTGCGGTTGTCGATGATGGTGAGGGTGTCGGCCATCGGACGGTCTCCTGTGATGTCTTTGGCGCCTGCCTTGGCTGCCGTGACGGATTCTGGCATCGGAACTTCTCCTGGAGGATTCTGGTCTCCCCCGCGTAGTGACTCGGACAGCGTGGCCGCCCGACGGAAGGTGCGGAATCGAGCGCCGCGCCGACCGGGATCCCGCGGGGGTCCGGGTCTGCCGGTCACGGGGCGCCGGCCTCGACTCCGAGAAGCGGTCCAACCGTGCATAACCCGTGCAAATCCGGGACCAGAAGCACCCAGTTTCGGCTGCGTGGTTCCCGCGGCCGGACCCCGGACGACGGGCCGTCGGCCTTCCCGCGCATGATCCTGTAACACCAAGCCTCGGAAGAGGTTCCACCCGCCTCCAGCGGCGGTCCGGGCGCGGGTGGAAGGCCAGTTGTCGGGACCGGCGGTGCGCGAGTGTGGAAAGAGCTTGCACCGTTTGGGACAAAGTGGCGGAATCGTCGACGGCGGGAGCCGGACACAATGGCGCATCGGATGCGTGAAGGGGCGGTCCCGAAGGAACCGCCCCTTCGTGTGGAGCTCCACGTGGCGCCCTCGCGGATCGATCTCCCGGGGCGCTCCCTGGTTACGGAGCTTCCATCCCCAGCGAACTCATCTGGTCCGTGTCGAGAGGGGTCATCCAGAAGTCCAGCACCTGGATCGAGTCCGCCCCCGCCTTCAGGAAGGACCAGGTCGTGCCGCCGTCGGCCGTCGTCACGAAGTCGAACTTCAGCGACGTCAGATAGTCGGCCGGCATCGGCACCACGCCGGTGGGATACGTCATGGTCTTCGCCACGTCGTCCCACTTGGCCACGTCGATGATGCCTTCCGCGTTGTACTGGACGATCGCCGGGTTCGTGCCGCCCATGTTGTTGTGGCAGTCGCTGCAGGTGCGGCCCGTCCCGATCGTGTGCGGCGTGTAGAATCCGAACGCCACGAACGTGGCGTCCTCGTACTCGACGCTCTGGTAGTTGACCGGGTACACCTCGGTCTCGCCCGAGCCATCCCTCTTCAACCGGTTGCCGAGCCACATCCAGTTATGCGCCGGCGGCGTGAAGAAGAACTTGCCCGTGATCGGCGGCACCTGCGCCTCGAAGTGGCAGTTGTTGCAGGTGACCGCACTCTGGGCGTGGCACGACGCGCAAGCCACCGCTCCGCCGTGCGGGTCGCCCGCCGGGTGCGTGAAGCCGCTGTCCGCGTTGTGGCAGTTCGTGCAGGCCGCATCGATCGCTCCGACGTCCATCAGGCCGTCGTACTCGTTCCCGTCACCGTGCACGTCCTCCAGCGAGTGACAGCTCATGCAGTCGAAGCCCATGTTCCGGTGCACGTCACTGTAGCCGAGGTTCACTTCGAGGGTCTGACGGCTGTGGCAGCCGAGGCAGACGCCGTCGGTCCAGCTCGTGTTGACCACGTCGCCGAGCTGCGGGTCGGCCGTATCGTGACACCGGTCGCAGGTGCGCCCGCTCACCGGCGCGAGGCCGGACGCGGCGCTGTGGCATCCCTGGCACGCGAGCTCCGCGTAGGAAACGTCCGTGAACCGCTCGAAGCCCTCGTTCGGGACCGTGTTGTAGAAAGTGGTCTTCCCCGCGCCCGTCTCGTGCAGGCTCGTCGGGAACCACTCGTCCCACATGAAGAAGTTCGTCGCTACTTCCACGGTGTTGCTGGCCGACTCGCCCACGTCGTTGATCGCGTAGACGGTCGCGTCGTAGGTGACTCCGTCCTCGAGCCCATCGTCGGTGGCCGTGAATACCGCCTGCGTCGCCCCCGCGGCCAGGTCGCTGGAGAGATCGGCCGTTCCGCCGACCAGCTCCGCCCGGTACGAGGTCGCCATGGGCTCCACGTTCCACGTCAGGGTGACCTGGTCGGCGTCCGTCTCGGCCGACAGCGTCACGCCGGAGGGAGCTCCCGGACAGTCGACGTCGAACTGCGTGTGGGCCGTCTGCCCGGCGGTGATCGCCACCTCGCGAGGATTAAGGCCGTCGACGCTGCAGTTGGCGGCCACGTCCGTCAGGGCCACCGAATGGTTGCCGGCGGAAATATTCTGCGCGGACAGCACGCCGTTGACGTCCACGCTCCCGACACCGGTGCCGTCGACCGTGACCGCGTAGCCGTCGGCATCGGGGTTCGAGCCGGTCGTGACCGTGGTGACCGCCAGGCCACCGCTGGTGGGTACCTCCTCATCGTCGCCGCACGCCGTGGCGACCACGCCGGCGAGGGCCACCACGAGTCCGAGCGACAGCCCTTTGGGAACTCGCCCGTTGATTCTCATAAGCGCTCTCCGAATCGGTTGGCGGGCCTCCGTTTCGTCGGTTGCGCGAGCGCCCGTTCACTCCCGCCGGGCGTGCGGCCGCTCTGTCGAACTGGCCCGATTCGAGGCTTCTAACCGCAATCGCCGTGCCGCTTGTGAAATATGTAACTTATTGTATGACAGGCAGTTAGGTACGAAAGTACTCATGGGATGGAAGGTGGTCGGACTGCGGCACTTGGCCGCGCCGGGTCGCCTGCGGGCGGGCTCCGGGACGCCGCCCGGACGACGGGGCCCGGCTCAGTCGGAGGCGGAAGGACGGGCGATCCCGGGTCGCTGGTGACAGGATGACCCGGGCCCGTTGCCGCCGCTACTCGGCCAGGTAGGGCAGCGGGTCCTCCAGGCAGAAGCGGGGCGACAGCGTGACGAAGTAACGCAGGTGAGGGATGTGCCCGGCACCGTAGATCACGAATATCCGATCGCCGGGTTCGCTGATCCGGTGCAGGTTGGAGAAGATCTTCAGGTTTCGCTCGTACCAGGTGGCTACGAACTCGGCGCCGCCGTAGTCGTCGTCCGTCACCAGCGGGGCGAAGAACTCCAGGTAGCCGCGATCCGCCCACGCGATGGCCTCCGGGGTGTTCATCCGGTACAGCATCTGCCCGACCGTTCCTTCGGAGAGCCACTTCGCCATGGTCGCCATGGCCCACTCGCCGTATCCCTGGAGTCCGGCCATGTAACGGCCGAGCGATGGATCCGCCTCGAGGACGGACTCCAGCCGGTCCTCGGGCAGATCGATCCGTACGTCCACCGGATACACGGTCTCGTGCCCCATCGCGGCGGCCAGCCGGAACCCGATCTGCTCCTCCTCGCGGGCCGCCAGCTCGTACTCCCCCGCCCGGTACGCGGCGTAGCGGGCCGTCGAGACCGTGTCGCCCCACGGGGACTCGATCGCCACCCGGGTGGGAGCGAACGCGGACAGCCGGTTCACGACGCCGATGATCTCCGCCTGGCGGCCCGGCGACGTGACGTCGTCTGCCTCCAGGTTGAACCTGTCCGCCCCCGGATTCGACATGTGATAGCTGCCCACCAGGAGGACGGCCACGCGGTCGTCACCCTCCACGCATTCGGTCGGTAGGAGGGCCGGAATCTCGCCCGGGACCCGTTCCTGCGCGGACAGGATCGGCGGGGCCGCGCCGACGGCCAGCTCGCCGAGCAGGACGAGGGCGAAGCGGGTGATCTGGCGTCTCATCGCAGGACTCCTGGTTCGCAACGCGGTGCGGCTCCGCGGCGAGCACGAGGCCGCGGCTCTCCCGGGCGGGCCCGCTTGGCGGGCGCGGCCGGCGGTCCCTAGTATAAGGTGCATGCCTCGAGAGTGCCCGATCGACCGGCGGAGGGGCTGACGGACGCGCGTGGCCCGCTCCTGCCCGGGTTTTCGAGAAGGGACGTGCTGGCCGGAGTCAGCGTGGCCCTGGTCCTCGTGCCGCAGTCGATGGCCTACGCCGACCTGGCCGGGCTGCCGGCTCAATACGGACTCTACGCGGCGGCCCTTCCGCCCATCGCCGCCGCCTTCTTCGCCTCCTCTCCTTATCTGCAGACGGGGCCCGGCGCGCTGACGTCGTTGCTCACCCTGGGGGCGGTCTCGACCCTCGCGGCGCCCCGTAGCCCGGAGTTCATCGCTCTGGCGGGGCTCCTGGCCCTCGTGGTCGGCGTGTTCCGCATCCTGGTGGGACTGGTTCGCGAGGGACGCGTCTCGTACCTGATGTCGCGACCTGTGCTGCAGGGATTCGTGACGGCGGCCGCCGTGCTCATCGTGGTGAGCCAGCTTCCGGGCGCGCTCGGGGTCACGGTTCGGCCGAGCGGCTTGCTCGCGGGCGGCTGGTGGGCGGTCTCCCACCCGGCCCGCTGGGAGTGGGCTTCGCTGGGGCTCACGACGGTCACGGCGGCGCTCGTGCTCGGCGGACGCCGGATCCACCCGCTGCTGCCGGGCGTCCTGCTGGCAACCGTGATCGGGATCGTCTACTCGGTGCTCGTTGGTTACTCGGGTCCGTCGATCGGGGCGATCCGTGCCGGCCTGCCGCCGGCGCCGCACGACGTTCCCTGGTCGAGCCTCCCGCTCCTGATCATCCCGGGTGGCGTCATCGCGCTGCTCGGCTTCGCCGAGGCGGCGTCCATCTCGCGGACGTTCGCGGCCATGGACCGGAGGCCGTGGGACCCCGACCGCGAGTTCATCAGCCAGGGCGTGGCCAACCTGGCGGCGGCATTGTCGGGCGGCTTCCCGGTCGGCGGCTCGTTCGCGCGCAGCAGCCTCAACCGGATGGCCGGCGCGCGTTCTCGCTGGTCCGGCGCGGTCACCGGGCTCACCGTGTTCGCGTTCCTTCCGTTCGCGGGAATCCTGGCGCCCCTTCCCCGCGCCGTGCTGTCGGGGATCGTGATCTCGTCGGTGCTCGGGTTCATCCGGATCCCGGACCTCGCCCGCCTGTGGCGCCTCTCGAAGCCGCAGGCTCTGGCGGCGTGGAGCACGTTCTCGCTCACCCTGGTCCTCGCCCCCAGAGTCGACCTCGCCGTGCTGGTCGGCATCCTCCTGGCGCTCGGGATCCACGCGTGGAGGGAAATGCAGGTTCGCTGCGACTCGTGGCGAGAAGACGCGATCCTTCACCTCGCCCCGCGCGGCGTGCTGTGGTTCGGGTCCGCTCCGCAGATGCAGCACAGCTTCATGCGGGAGCTCGAGGAGGGACGCCACGTCGGCAGCGTCACCCTTCACCTGGGCGGCCTCGGCCGGATCGACCTGTCGGGCGCCCTGATGCTGAGGGAATTCCGGGAAGAGATGACGGCCGGAGGGATCGACGTGACGATCGTGGGCGTTCCGTATCACGCCCGGCGGATCCTCGGCCGCACGCTCGGCTGGGAGCCCGCGACGGAGGATGCGCCGGCGGACGAGCCGTGAGCCGGGCGGGACGTCCGGTCAGGCGGGCGCCGCCGCGCGCGCCGCTCTCCTGATCGAGCCCCTCCACCACCAGATCCCGCCGCCCAGGCCGAGGAGCACGCCGCTTACCGCGTCCGCCACGTAGTGCTCCTTCAGGGTGAGGGTCGACACGGCGATCCCCGCCGCGAGCAGGACGTGGAACCACCTCAGACCCGCCGAGCGGGCGATCATCGCGCCCATGAAACCGGTGATCACGCTGTAGGCCACGTGCATCGAGGGGAGACAGGCGTACGGCCGGGTGAAGGCCGATTCGTGCATGCGCGTCTGCATCGCGTGGGCCTCGGAGGTCCACGGTGCGGCCACCGGGTACAGCAGCTGAATCGCCCCTCCGATGAAGGTGATCACGATGAACGCCCGGATGGCCCTCTTGTAGTCCGGCTCGTGCATCGCGGCCACGATGAGGCCCGCGCCCAGGGTCAGATACGGATAGGCGGCCCAGTAGAAGACCCACGTCCAGCCGAGCAGCGGGATCCGATCGTCCAGCCCGATCGACGGGTCCCGGAGCGCCTCGGGAGGACGGTTGCTGTTGACCCGGGTCACCGTGTAGTACACCGCCAGGTGCAACAGGATGACTCCCACGATCGCCAGCGCGCGGCGGGCGTAGTCGACCGTGCTCGGCCGCTCCATCGCCAGCTCTTCGGCCCCGTTCAATGGAGGTCCTCCTG
>CANPVW010000264.1 GCA_947581745.1 Candidatus Benthicola azotiphorus | reverse complement strand
CGAGCGGACGACGAGCGCGCGACCCGGGTCGGCCGCTTCCTTCGGCGGACGCGCATGGACGAGATTCCTCAGTTCTGGAACGTCCTCAAGGGAGACATGGCCGTCGTGGGACCGCGGCCCGAGAGACCGAACTTCGTGCTCGAGCTCCAGAAGGACATCGACGGGTACCGACTCCGCCACCGGGTGAAACCCGGCATCACGGGCTGGGCCCAGGTGAATCGTCCACCGGATCAGACCGTGGCGGACGTGCGCGAGAAGGTGGACTTCGACATCGAGTACGTTCGACGACGTTCCCTGTGGTTCGACCTGATGATCATGCTGAAGACGTTGCCCGTGATGTTCGAGCACGACAAGAGTGTCGAGCCGGGTGACAAGGACGAGTGAAGCACCACCGGGCCGAGGGCCACATCGGCTCGACGTCCCCTAACGAACACCCAGGAGCCCCGGGTAACATGGCTAACGGCCCCCAGACTTCGCCGGATCGGGTCAACGTGATGCTGGTGAGTGCGCACGACTGGTTCGCATCCGCGCTTCAGGCGGTGCTCGAACCGGAAGGCTTCGTGTTCGCGAGGGTGCGATCGGCGCGGGTGGCGCTGCGCGACGTGGTCCAGGTGAGTCCCGACATGGTGATCATCGACGACGGCCTTCCCGACATGGATGCGGCCGGACTCGCGTCCTCCATGAGCGAGGGCGCGCTGAAGCCGAGCATCCCGATTCTCGTCTACTCCCCGAATTTCTGGCAGGAGAACGAGCAGGCTGCGGCGATGCGAGCCGGAGCGTGGGACATCATCAAGGAGCCGGTGCGCTCCAACCTGGTCGTCGCGAAGCTCCGCCGACTCCTGGAAATCAAGCGGCTCATCGAGGCCACGGAGGAAGGGTCCCTTTCCGACCTGGCCACCGGGCTGTTCAACCTCGCCGGCATGATGCGGATGCTCCGTGTGCTGGGCGGCGCCTCGAGACGCCATGGAACGGCGTTGAGCTGTGTCGTGCTCGGGCCGACTGCGGTGCCCGTCGCCGATATCGAGGCGGTGCGCGAGCACGCGGCGCGCCTGTGGGGGCATGGTGTCCGCGAGTCCGACGTCTGCGGCTGGGTTCACGACGCGGAGCTCGGCATCGTGGCGTTCGGAACCGACGCGGCCGGCGTCACCACGATGGTGCGGCGCCTGATCGAACGGACGGAAGCGGACCCCGCCGGTGGAGAGATCATCCCGCTGAGTGCCGGTATCGTCGAATTGACGGATCGCTCCGCCGGGGAGGGCTCCGGTGCCCGGATCGCGCCGATGGCCAACAGGATCGCCAGCCTGTCGGGAATCGCGGCAGCCCGTAACGCGCTGCACGAGGCGCGCAAGGCCGGGGGCGGCATCCGGATCGCGGAGATTCACTGATCGATGACCTGTTCCGAGGCCGGCACCGAACTCCCGGACCACCTTGAGGCCCCCGCAGGGCCGGGGGCGATCCTGTTCGAATCCGATCCCGCGTCGGTGTTTCCGCCTGCCCGAACCGGCGACCTTCTCGTCGCCGTTCATGCGGCGCTGGCCGGTGGACGGGCCACCCTGCCATACTACCGGTCGGCATCGCTCCGCACCGCCGAGAAGAGCCCCGGCGATCCGGTGACCGAGGCGGATCACGCTGCCAACAGGGCCGTGCTGTCCATCCTCGGTCGTGAACGCCCCGACGATCCCGTTCTCAGCGAGGAATCCCCTCCGCCCGGTTCGGACTCCTCCAGTGAGCGCCTCTGGGTGGTGGATCCGCTCGATGGGACTCGTGAGTTCATCGATGGGATCGACGAGTTCGCGGTGATGGTGGGACTGGCGGAGCGGGGTGCGGCGAGTCTCGGAGCCTTCTTCGTGCCGGGGAGCCGGCGCCTGTACGCGGGCGTGGCCGACGGAGGCGCCTGGATCGCCGACTGCAGCATGGGGGAAGCCACGAACGAAGCGATCGTGGTCGGCGCCTTTCACCCGCTTCGGGTCGGACGACCGACCGACGACCGTGTGCGCCTGGTCCGATCGCGCTCCCACCCGGACGATCGGCTGCGTGCCATCGAGCAGGCACTTCCGTCCGTGGAAGTGATTCCGTCGGGCTCGGTGGGGGTTAAGTGCGCACGCATAGCTGAACGGGCGGCCGACCTCTACGTGCACCCGGTTCCGTACCTGAAGGAATGGGACACCTGCGCGCCGGAGGCCGTTTTGAGAGGAGCAGGAGGACGGGTGACGGACTGCGGTGGACGTGCGCTCAGATACGGGAAACCGGATCCGAGGCAACCATCGGGGATCCTGGCCGGTGATCCCGTGAGCTGGGCGGCGGCCCTCCCGCTGGTGCGCGAGGTGTCCGAACCGATACTCTAGCCGTGCCGGCGGGTGCGGAATCTGGAGCGTGCCGGGCCCCCGGGACCGGATGAACATGAACGAGGACTGAACCGATCATGATGCAGAAGTCGACGAACGTACACTGGCACGAGGGACACGTGTCGCGCGAAGACCGTGAGAGCCGCAACGGAAACCGGGGCGCCATCCTGTGGTTCACGGGTCTTTCGGGGAGTGGAAAGAGCACGCTGGCCAACGGGGTGGACCACCGCCTGCACGAGCTGGGGGTGAGCTCGTACGTGCTCGACGGAGACAACGTGAGGCACGGCCTCAACGGTGACCTGGGCTTCTCGCCCGAGGATCGCACCGAGAACATCCGGCGGATCGGAGAGGTGGCCAAGCTGTTCGCCGATGCCGGCACCCTGGCGCTGACAGCTTTCATATCGCCCTATCGCGACGACCGAGACAGGATCCGGGCCACGACGGCGCGACCGAACGACTTCGTGGAGATATTCGTTTCCTGCCCGCTCGACGTATGCGAGCAGAGGGATCCGAAGGGCCTGTACAAGAAGGCCCGGGCGGGAGAGATCCCCGAGTTCACGGGGATAAGCGCACCGTACGAGGAGCCGTTGTCGCCACAGCTGGTGGTGGACACGGCCGAGAATTCACTGGAAGAGTGCGTGGACCTGGTCTTGAAGCACCTCGCGGCGCAGGGGTACATCCAGCTTTCGAGCGTGGCGCTGTGAGCGGGTCTGATCTGCGAGACATCAACGAGGAAATGCGAGCGATATGACTATACAGCCCTATGGCGGAGTCCTGGTGAATCGAGAGGCTTCCTCCCGCGAAGCCGACGACCTGCGGGCGGCGGCCGGGGGCATGCCGTCGGTGCAGATATCTCCCTGGACGCTGAGCGACCTCTATCTGATCGCGGTGGGCGGCCTGTCGCCGCTCGAGGGATTCATGGACGAGGCCTCGTACCGCGGCGTGCTCGACGAGATGAAGCTCCCCGGTGGCCTTCCCTGGTCGATCCCGGTCGTGCTTCCCGTCACCGGTGAGGAAGCGGAGCAGCTGGCGGTCGGACAACCCGCGGCCCTGTACGCTCCCGATGGGAAGCTGGCAGCCGTGGTGGACGTGACGGACATCTTCGATCGCGACCGCGAGGCCGAGGCCGAGGCCGTCTTCCGTACGCCTGACCAGGCGCATCCGGGGGTGGCGGCGATGTACCGCATGGGCCACAAATGCGTCGCCGGCCCTATCCGCTACGTCTACGACGAGGACATCACCGGTTTCCCGGAGGACCACCTGACGCCGTCCGAGACGCGGGCCGCCTTCGCGGAGCGGGGTTGGGAGACGGTGGTGGCGTTCCAGACGCGGAACCCGATCCACCGGGCGCATGAGTACCTCCAGAAGTGTGCCCTCGAAGTGGTGGACGGACTGCTCGTCCACCCGCTGGTCGGCGAGACCAAGTCGGACGACATTCCAGCCGACGTGAGGATGGAGTGTTACCGCGTGATTCTGGATCGCTACTATCCGGCGGATCGAGTGCTGCTGTCCGTTCTACCGGCGGCGATGCGATACGCGGGGCCGCGAGAGGCGATCTTCCATTCGATCATGCGGCGCAATTACGGCTGCACGCACTTCATCGTCGGACGGGACCACGCCGGCGTCGGGGACTACTACGGCACGTACGACGCCCAGCGGATCTTCGACGAGGTGGACATGGACCTGCTGGGCATCGAGCCGATGAAGTTCGAGCACTCCTTCTACTGCCTGCGCACGAAGCAGATGGCGACTTCCAAGACATCACCGTCGTCCATGGAGGAGCGTCTCTTCCTGTCGGGCACGAAGGTGCGCGAGATGCTGTCGCGCGGGGAATCCCCGCCCGAGGAGTTCACCCGGCCGGAGATCGCAGCGATCCTGATGAAGTCGTATCAGGGTCAGGTCTCGGCCGACTGACGGGCCGTCTCCGGGAGAACAGCCGGTGCCGCCAGGGGCGATCCTCACCATAGTGGTCGTGGCGGCGGCCATCTTCCTCATCACGAGGGAGGTGGCGCCGCCCGATGCCCTGCTGTTCGCCGCCCTCGTCGTCCTCATGGCCGCCGGGGTCGTGACGCCCGAGCGTGCGCTGGCCTCCTTCGGCAACCCGGCCATCGCCACGATCGGCGCCCTGTTCATCGTGGCGGCGGGCATGCGCTCTACCGGGGTACTGGAGAGCGCTTCGCGGACGATCCTCGGACAGGGGGGCGGGCTCTCGTCAGGGCTCGCCCGGCTCACCGCTTCGACGGCC
>CANPVW010000263.1 GCA_947581745.1 Candidatus Benthicola azotiphorus | reverse complement strand
GGGAGGACCGACGAACACGAGCCCCGCCTCTTCCACCCGGAGGGCGAACGCCGGGCTCTCCGCCATGAATCCGTAACCGGGATGGACAGCCTTGGCCCCCGTTCGGCGGGCCGCCTCGATGATGGCGTCGGCCCGGAGGTAGCTCTCCGCCGCCGGCGGCGGACCGATCGGAATCGCTTCACCGGCAAGCAGAACGTGAGGGGAGAGTCGATCCGCGTCGGAATACACGGCCACGCTGCGGATGCCCATCTCGTGGCACGCCCGGATCACCCGTACCGCGATCTCCCCGCGGTTGGCGATCAACAGCTTATCGAACACGCCCCGGACCTCACAGTGGGATGTTCCCGTGTTTTCGCGGCGGGTTTCGCTGACGCTTGTTCTGGAGAATCTGCAGTCCCGAGATGAGACGAGCCCGGGTCTCGCGCGGGTCGATCACGTCGTCGAGGAAGCCGCGCTTCGCCGCCAGGTAAGGATGCGCGAACTTCTGCCGGAAGTCCTTCTCGAGCTCGGCGACGCGGGCGTCCCTGTCGTCCGCGTTCGCAAGCTCCCGCCGATAGAGGATCTCCACGGCGCCCTTGGGTCCCATGACCGCGAGCTCAGCGGTGGGCCACGCGAAGTTGAGGTCGCCCCGAATGTGCTTCGACGACATCACGTCGTAGGCCCCCCCGTAAGCTTTGCGCGTGATCACGGTGAGCTTCGGCACGGTGCTCTCACAATACGCATACAGGAGCTTCGCCCCGTGCTGGATGATCCCGCCGTGCTCCTGCGCCACACCGGGAAGAAACCCGGGAACATCCTCGAAAGTGACGATCGGAATGTTGAACGCATCACAGAAGCGCACGAAGCGCGCGCCCTTGCGGCTGGCATCGATGTCCAGGACGCCCGCCAGCACTGCCGGTTGATTCGCCAGGACACCGACCGTGCGACCTCCCAGCCGGGCGAAACCCACGATGAGGTTCCTTGCGTATCCGGAGTGGACTTCAAGGAAATCACCGTCGTCGACGACCCGGCGGATCACCTCGTGCATGTCATAGGGTTGTGTCGCCAGATCGGGAATCAGATCGAGCAGCTCGTCGTCGGCCCTGTCCGGGGGATCATTCGACGGACGGTCCGGCGGATCCTCCGCGTTGTTGGAGGGGAGGAAGCCGAGCAGCCGACGTACGGCCTGGAGACTCTCGATTTCCGTCCGGTGAGAGAAATGGGCCACGCCGGAGCGAGTGCTGTGGACCTCGGCCCCGCCAAGGTCTTCGAAGGTGACGTCCTCGTGCGTGACCGTCTTCACCACGTTGGGGCCCGTTACGAACATGTGGCTGATCCCCTGCACCATGAACACGAAGTCCGTGATGGCCGGCGAATACACCGCGCCGCCAGCGCAGGGACCGAGGATCACGCTGAGCTGCGGCACCACGCCCGAAGCAAGGGTGTTGCGCAGAAACAGCTCCGCATATCCGCCGAGGGATGCTACGCCTTCCTGAATCCGGGCGCCCCCGGAGTCGTTGAGCCCCACCACCGGTGCGCCATTCTGCGTGGCGAGATCGACCACCTTGCAGATCTTCTCCGCGTGCGCTTCCGACAGAGAACCGCCGAACACGGTGAAGTCCTGACTGAACACGTAGACCGTGCGCCCGTCGATACGCCCGTACCCCGTAACGACGCCGTCACCTGGAATCCTCTGCGTATCCAGTCCGAAGTCCACCGAACGATGCTCGACGAAACGGTCCAGCTCAACGAAGCTCCCCTCGTCGAGCAGCACATCGAGGCGCTCCCTGGCCCCCAGCTTGCCCCGCTCGTGTTGCCTGGCGAGGCGCTCGGCGCCGCCTCCCTCGAGCGTCCGCTCGCGAAGCTCCTCGAGCTGTCGCAGCTTCTCGCGCGCGCTCATCGGCCATCCTCCTGTTGCTCCTTCTCCTCCTCCAGCGCACGGAGGAACTCCTCGAGCTGCCTCTGTTGTTCCACCCACTCTCCCATTTCCATGGGATCCGGAACTTCCAACGTCCCGTCCTGAATTACACGAACGAAGACCTCCCGGTGCAGCTCGTCCGTCGACGGATCCACGACCAGATCTCCCGTCGCTCCCGGGTGGACACCCCGGCGGACTGCGCGTCCGATCGAGCTGCGACGGGTCGGCTCCGCTTCCGGAATGCCGAGCAGGACCAAGTTCATCGCATCGAATCCGAGTGCTGTAAACATATTATCGGGTAATCCTTTGCGATATTTTGCTTCATATTCCGCTTTAAATGCTTGCCACGGAGTACCGGCGCTTGCGCGATCAAGGTACGTGGCCACGACCCGGTGATCGGCGTAGCTCGGGTCGAGTTGTCGGACGACCGACGGATCCGACCAGTTCACGTCCCCACCCGTGAGCCAGCGTCTGAGTCCGTAATAGACGAGCTGTGGCGCGAGCTGAAGGACGGTTCTCGGGCCATCGGCGAACACCACGACCGCGTCCGGTTCCGCCTCCGCGAGGGCCGTGATCGGCGCCCCGAACGTGGTCGAATCCGTGACGTAGGATTCCGCGGCGAGCACACGCCCGCCACCTTCCTCGACCTTCGACTCCAGCGCCGCCAGCGCCGCAGACGACCAGCCGCCGGGATACAGGACACCGAACGTTCCCATGCCCATCACGTCAGCCATCCACGAGACCAGAGCTACGGCCACGTCCGTCTCACGACGATCACGGTCCCAGAGACTGTAGGCATCAGGCTCGATCCCCTGCCCGCTCGCCGCGGTCGGGCTGATCAAGAACATGTCGTCCGAGTCACGTCTAATCGCCGCGGACACGAGGGCCTCGGTACGCACCGGACCGACGACCGCAACCACGTCCTGTCCCTCCAGCTGCTCGACGAGATCGATGCCCAGCTGGACCTGCGAACTGTCGTCCATGACCACCAGCTCGACGGGCGATCGCGTCGGATCGGACTTGTATCGCTCGACTGCCAGCAGGGCGCCCTCCAGGATCTGCTCTCCCACCCCGCTGAAGCGACCGGAGGCCGGCAGCACCACACCCACTCTCACCGGCGCGCGCGCCGGCGTGACCGAACCTTCGGCGACCTCCTCGGCCCGTCTGCGTTCCGTGCCGTCCGGATCTGCGTCGAGAACCGCCGCGGCCATCAGCTGCGCGCGATCCGGATGGCCCGCGACCGCCAGGGCGTGCGCGAGTTCGGCCTGCACGACCGACCGGCCCGATGCATTGCCCGCGGAGTCGGCTTGAAGCAGCTCCATCTCGCGGATCGACAGGCGGGCGACCAGGGCCCGCAACCGCTTGCGGTCGCCTCCATTCAACGGGAACGGAGCCTGCACCCAGAGATCTGCCGCCCGGTCCTCCGCCCCCACGGACTCCAGAAGGTCCGACAGATCCTCGGCGCTCTCGCGATCGAGGTCCCGGCGGCCGACCCAATCGGTCCACAATGAGTCGGCGAGAACGTACGCCGTCCCGCGTTCACCTTGCTCGAAGGCCTCACGCGCGCGCTCGAGACCCGTGGCATCGAGCACGCGCTCCATCGCTATCTCCGGCTGCACCGGCTCTCCCGGCCCTTCCGGAGCGAAGGAGGCCTGACTGCTCGCGCAGCCCGCTGCCAGCACGGCGGCTACGATGCTCCACCTGGACATTCCACCTCCCGTGCAACGACAGAGGGGGCCCGACGCCACTCGCCGGGCCCCCTGCGAGGCAATGCTCTTCCCGAGGCGAACCCTCCGCTCAGGAAGTCTCTTCTTCCTCTTCCGCCGTCTCGTCCACGTCAGCCACGGCGGCGCCGGGATCTGCTTCATCCCCCTCGCCGGCCGATTCCGCAGACGCTTCATCTTCGTCCCCTTCGACGACCGCGACGGTGAGATCGTCCCCTGCGGAGACCGGCTCCACGGACTCGCCATCGACGCGCGCCTCGTCAGACGCGGCCTCCGCCCCCGGGTCAGAGACCGGTTCCGCTTCGGGTGCGGCGGCACGAGCAGCTTCCCGCTCCTCGACCCCTGGCGCCGCTGTGACCGACAACACGATTCGCCTGTTGATCGGATCCGACTCGAGCACCTTGAGCTCCAGACGATCTCCCTCCACGAATCGATCGCCCGGCTCGCCCAGCTCCTCGTCGACTCCGAGCTGCGAGATCGGGACGAATCCCTCGACGTCATCCCCAAGGTCGACCACGAGGCCCTTGTCGAGCAGCCTCACGACCTGGCCCTCCGTTTCGGTGCCCGGCTCGAAGCGCTGCGCGAGCTCGTACCACGGGTCGTCGTCCACTTGCTTGAGACCGAGCGAGATTCTCTTCTGGTCCGGATCGATGCTGAGGATGACGACTTCCACCGCCTCGCCCTTCCTCACTACCTCAGACGGGTGCTGCACCCTCCGGGTCCAGCTCATGTCCGAGATGTGCACCAGGCCATCGATGCCCGGCTCCACCTCGACGAACGCACCGAAGGAAGTGAGATTCCGAACGACCCCGCTGATCTTGGTTCCGGTGGGGTACTTCGCCGGAAGGGCCAGCCACGGATCCTCCTCGGTCTGCTTCATGCCGAGCGAGATCTTCTTCTCTTCCTCGTCCACGCGAAGAACGACGCATTCGACTTCGTCGTTGATCGAGGCGAGCTGCGACGGGTGTCTCACGTTGCGGGTCCAGCTCATCTCGGAGATGTGCACGAGCCCCTCGACACCCTTCTCGAGCTCAATGAAGGCGCCGTAGTTGGTGATAGACACGACCCTGCCACGCACCCTGCTCCCGACCGGGTACTTGGCGGCTACGTCCTCCCACGGATACGCCTGGAGCTGTTTGAGCCCGAGAGAGATCCGCTCGCGATCCCAGTCGATGTCGAGGATCTTGACCTCGAGCTCATCGCCGATCTGGCAAAGTTCTGACGGGTGTCCGATACGGCCCCAGGACATGTCGGTGATGTGCAGGAGGCCGTCCATCCCTCCGAGATCGATGAAGGCGCCGAAATCGGTGATGTTCTTGACGACTCCCTTGCGGACCTGACCGACCTGCAGCTCCTCCTTGAGCGATTCGCGCTTCGTCGCCCGCTCCTCCTCCAGGATGATCCTCCGACTGACGACGATGTTGCGCCGTCGCTTGTTGAGCTTGAGGATCTTGAAATCGTATTCCTGACCGATCAGTTCATCGACGTTTGGAACTCGGCGCAGCGCGATCTGCGAGCCGGGCAGAAACGCGTCCACCCCCATGAGATCGACGGTCACTCCGCCCTTGATCTTCCGCTTGAGGATTCCCGGAACCGTCCGATCTTCGTCATACGCTTCCTTGATCTTCTCCCACACGCGGAGGAAGTCCGCCTTCTTCTTCGAGAGGACGACGACGCCTTCCTGATCCTCGAGACTCTCGAGGAAGACCTCGACCTCGTCACCAGGCTGGATCGCCTCCGGGTCTCGAAACTCCTCGAGAGGGATCAGGCCTTCCGATTTGAACCCGACATCCAGGATGACGGCCGAGTCCGTCTTCCGAAGGACCTTCGCCTTCACGATCTCGCCCTCCGCGATCTCGCTCAGCGTGTCTTCGTACAGCGCCATCATCTCGTCGTATTCTTCGGACGAGTACTCACCGCCTTCAAGCATGTCGACGGACATACCCTCCGCCATGCCGTACGCCACCGTCGTCCAGCCCTGCTCCTCGCCCGCCGCCGACCCGTCCGACTCCACGCGGGTGTCGGACTCGGCGTCGTCCGTGCCGCTGGCTGCCTCCGACGCGGCTTGATCCGCCGGGATCTCCCCGTCCCCGTCTGTCGCATCCACGGCTTCACCTCCGGCCCCCATCGCCTCGGAAGGGGCTTCCTCGATCATTGCTGAGTCGGCGGGTGGGTCGATTGCGAGGTTGTCGCCCGTATCTTCGACCGGGCTTTCGTTGGCGGTGACCTGCTCGTCCTTCGTGCTCATTCGGCGTTTACCGTTCGGGTTTGGCGTCCGCCCCGGAACCTGAAAAACAAGGAGGCAGGAAGGCGAGTTCGCTCTTCCTGCCGCACGTTCCGTCGATGGGCGCGCTCAGTGGGTTGAATTATGAATCGCTAACACACGAACAATAGCACAGAAAACTAGATTCCGCGCCGGATCCAGTCAACTGACTCGCGATTCACGGGCGAGGGCGAGGGACACGATGCGCTGAACCACCTCCGACGCGCCCATCTCAGTAGTGTCGAGTTCGATCGCGTCTGCCGCGCGCCGGAGGGGAGCCACCGCACGGCCGGAATCGAATGTGTCGCGAGCGGACAGCCTCGCGGCTTCTTCCCGGACCGCCTCAGTCGTCGGGTCGATGCCCTGCTCCAACAATCGGCGTCGAGCCCTCTCTTCCGGTGATGCGACCAGGAACACCTTCAGTTCCGCCGTCGGAAAGACGACGGTTCCGATGTCCCGCCCATCGCACACGACGCCTCCTCTTCCACCTTCCCTCTCGAGAAGGTGAAGGACCCGCTCCCGCACGGCAGGACGCGCCGAGATTTCGGAAACCATGGCCGAAGTCGCCGGGGAGACCAGGCTCACGCCCGGGTCGGTCCCGTCCACCAGCACTCGAAACCCAAAGCCGGCCGGTTCCAGGGACAGGTCGAGATTCCCCAGCCTGCGGTCGAACCCCTCTTCGTCCAGCGGCCAGTCCCTCTCCACGGCGGCCCATGTGATGGCCCGATACAGCAGGCCCGAATTCAGATGGCTGTATCCCAGCGCCCGGGCCACCTGCGCTGCCGTCGTGCTCTTGCCCGACGCCGCGGGGCCGTCGATTGCGATCGTGATCTTCATCAACGCTCCACGCCGCCAGAGGTTACCCGGCCGAGCGTCTCCCAGAAGCCGGGAAAGGAGACGTCTACGCAATCAGGGTCGTCAACGACAATGCTACACCCCGGTGCAGCCCCGAGAGCGGCAAACGCCATCGCAATGCGATGATCCCCTTCGGTCCTCACGGAGCCCACGATCGGTTCCGTAGAGCCTTCTATCCGGAGGCCATCGTCCGACTCGTCGCACCGGACGTCGAGAGCAGAGAGGTTGGACGCGATCAGCGCCAGCCGGTCGCTCTCCTTGACCCGAAGCTCCGCCGCTCCGCGTATGTGCGACACGCCATCCACGCGACTGGCGAGCACCGCGAGAGCGGGAATCTCGTCGATGAGTCCGGGGACCGTGTCCCCTTCCACCGAGAACGGTGACAGACCCGATGGTGGATACACACTGACGTCTCCCACCGGCTCTCCCGCCTCTTCGCCGCTTTCGGCGACATCCACCCTGGCGCCGGCCCCCTCGAGCACACGCAGGAAGGCGATCCGGGACGGGTTCAGTCCAACCGACCTGACCGTCAGGCTGCTGCCCCTGAGAAGGCTGGCCACGAGGAGGAACGCCGCGGAGGAGATGTCCCCGGGCACACGTGCCGCCAGGGGGGACAGAGCCCCATCCCAGCCGGACGAGCGGAAGCTGACGCGTTCCCCGACTCCCACGGATTCCGTCAGGACTGGCGCCCCCATGTAGCGCAGGATTCTCTCGGAGTGGTCCCTGGGTCGGTGCCGATCCTCGATCACGAGATCGGTTCTGCCGCTCACGGCGGCCAGCAGCAGGGCACCGCGGACCTGCGCGGAGGAGACGCGGGGCCGGTAGCGCAGGGCACGCAGCGCGCCACTCGCCCGTCTCTCGATCCGCAGGGGGAGATGATCCGGCTGCTCCACGTATGCCATGCGCGCACCCATCGCCTGCAGCGGATACACGACGCGGTCCATGGGCCTGGCGCTCAGGGAAGCGTCGCCCCGCAGTTCGGCTTCGACTCCGAGGCCGGCCAGCAGTCCTGTGAGAAGCCGGGCTGTGGTGCCGCTGTTCCCGCAGTCGAGCGGCTCCGCCGGCGTTCGCCAGGCCGTCGGCCCCGTGACCTTCACCTCGCCCGCTCCTTCGTCCTCCAGGCTCACGCCCAGGCTGCGGAGGCAGGAGATCGTGCTGGCAACGTCCAGCGACGGGGGCAGGCCGGACAACCGGGACTCACCGCGCGCGAGAGCGGCCAAAAGGAGACAGCGGTGCCCGATTGACTTGTCCCCCGGGACCGATACCTCGATCAACTGTCCCCTCCCGACGGATCATCCCCGAGGAACGGAACTTCGATCGTCATTCCGTCCTCCGCCGCAACGGCCGGGAACACCGTTTCCGCCTCTCTCAGAATGCGGTGTGGCTGCTCCGAATACCGGGCGCTGAAGTGCGTCAGCAGCAGCTTCCGGACTCCGGCTTCCCGGGCTACCTCCGCTGCCTCCTTCGCGGTCGAGTGCCGTGTGTCTCGCGACCGGACCGCTTCCTCCTCGGTAAATGTCGCCTCGTGAATCAGGAGGTCGCAGCCGCGCGCGGCCGCGATCGTCGTTCCGCACGGCCGGGTGTCCCCGGAATAGACCAGCGTTCGTCCGGGTCGGGCGGACCCCACGACGTTTGCTGCGCCGACCACCGTTCCGTCGTCCAGCCGCACGTCCTCGCCGCGGTGCAATCGTCCGAACATGGGACCTTCAGGAACTCCCAGGCGCCGGGCTGCCTCGACGTCGAATCGGCCCAGACGTACGTCCTCGACGAGCGCCAGTCCGATCGATGCCGCCGTATGCTCCACGGGAAACGCGTGAATCGCGTAGCCCGCGTAACGCACCGCTTCAGCGGACGGGAGTCCCCGCACTACGACCGGGAACTGCAGCCGGTCGCCGCCTATGTCGATCGCGTCCCGCAGGGCGGCCTCGCTGCCAGCACCTCCCCACACGACCAGTTCCTCCTCCCTGCCCTGCAGGCTCATCGTGCGAAGCAGGCCGGGCAACCCGAGGTAGTGATCCGCGTGGAGATGGGTGATGAAGATCTCGCTCACCCCGAACCCGACGCCGAATCGCATCATCTGGCGTTGGGTCCCTTCGCCGCAGTCGAACAGGAACAGCGTGCCCTCCCGCTGCACGGCGAGCGCGGACACATTGCGCCGGACCGTCGGCCGTGAGGAGGAAGTCCCGAGAAAGGTGATTCGAAGCAAAGTCGGAGTCCCGGCTGCCGTGATGTCCGCCTGCGAGTCGCGCAAGCTACATTGAGCCTGCAGAACGTCAACCGAGCCGGTGCCGTGCCCTTTGGTCAGGCACGGAGAATGCACGGAAGCGCTCCCGTTCCACTCGCACGCCCGATTCGGGCGTGGGTCGGGTCTATTTTGCGTTGCAGCGTTGCACTACGCGCCACCCGAAAGCCGGTGAGATGAACGAAGCGAAGGACGGATACAAGCTGCTGGCGCGGCTGCGAGGCCTGGAGCACCAGCTCCATCGCTTGCGCAGGGATTGGAAGTCCTTCCGGGACAACCCATCGCACGACGCCCTTTCCGACCTCCGCAGCCATTCGCGCCGGTTGTCGGAGGCGCTCGACGACCTGGCCGACGGTCTGGAACCGACGGATGCGCCCACGCCGTCGCCGACCCCGCAGGAACCGGGTCCCGTCCGCCCGGCTCCGCGGATCGTCGTCAACGCGAGTCGAGATCTCGACGCACGGATCTGGGAGGCCACGCGCCAGTGGAAGGGTCTCACGGGCGGTGATGATCCGGCGCACCTGGAAGGCCTCGTATCGACCCTCCAGACTTGCTCGGAGCGGGCCGGAACGCTGGCCATGGCCCTCGGGGGACCTGCCTCCCGTCGATCCGGATCCGCGCGCTCCCGGAGAGGCGGACCTGAGGACACGGTGGACGCGATGGCCGCGGAATTGCACGGGATGCTCTGGCGCCTGAAGGCGGATTGGCAGCGCGTCAGGAGCGCTCCGAGCTCCGACCGGCTGCGTCTCCTCCAGGAGGGCTTCGGGGCTGCTGCGGAGGTGGCACTGGGCCTGCGAGAACTGCGCGGACGCGTTGGCGAGAGCAGGTTTCGGAGATCGCTGCGCGTCGGAAGTCAGCTCACCGACGGAGTGCGCTTCCTGCCGTGGCGCGATCCGTTTACCGGAGCATACAACCGGGAGGGATTCGAGGCCCTCGCCGGAGCCGAGCTCAAGCGCTGCCGACGCTACGGGCGCCCTTTCGGCCTGCTGATGCTGGAGATCTCGGCCCCGGACCTGATGAGCCTGCAGAGGGCGGTGGCGACCGTTCGCGCGGAGCTTCGGGAATACGACCTCGTGGCGCGATCCGTGGACGACCTCATCCTGATCGGGGTCCCCGAGCAGGGAGGCGGGCCCACACGCAGGGTCGCCAGCCGGGTGATCCGGTCCCTGCGGGCGGCGGGATTCGGCGACTGGTTCAGGGGATTGTCCTACGCCACGCTGCCCGAGGACGGCTCGACGCTGAGCGGACTCACCGACGAGGCTCGAGGCCGCCTTCAGCCATAGCAGCTGCTGATCTCGTCAGCACCAGGCTCGGGTACGGCGCTCGCAAGGCTGCCGAGCGCCTCCTCCGCGGCCGCCTCCACCTCCTCCGTGATCTTCGTTTCGATCCGTTCGAGCAAGTCGCGATTCGCTGACGCTGAATCCATGCCGATGTCCGGCGGATCGGCCGGGTCTTCCACAAGGGGCCTGCCCAACCCGGACAGGTATTCTTCGTACGCTCCGATGGGATCCCTCCGTCCCCACCACTCGAACTGGGCGCCGTCCAACGTCCGTCTCGCCTCTCGCTCGTCGTGCGTCGCGTGGCCTCCCATGCGGAAGGTGTCGGCCACGATCAGGACGGGGCCCCGGCCGCTCCGGCATGCGGCTACTGCCTCCACAGCGGCCGCATGGACGTCGAGGACGTTGTTCCCGTCCACGCACAGCGCGACCATGCCATAAGCGTCCCCCCACTCCGAGAAGCCATCGCCCCGGTGGTGCTGTTGGAGACGTGTGCCCAGGGCGACCTGGTTGTTCTGAATCACGAACACGACAGGGAGCTTCATGACCGCCGCGAAGTTCAGGGCTTCGTGAACCTCGCCCGTCTTGGTGGAGCCGTCTCCGATCCAGGTCAGGGCGACCCGATCCTCCGAACGGTGTCGAAAGGCCAACGCGTACCCGTTCACCACGGTCGATACGGATCCGACCATGCTGATCGGTGCGATTACCCCTCGGGTCATATCACCCAGGTGCAGATCCCTTCCCCGCGCGGGGGAATCGGCCGTTCCGAGATACGCGCGAAACAGGTCGGCGAGAGGGATGCCCATCTCGTGACACGCCCCGGCGTTCCGAATCATCGGTGCGATCACGTCTCCGCCGGGGTGCCTGCGAAGAGCGTGAACGGTGCCGATCGTCACGGCCTCTTCCCCCGTTCCCAGCCACGCCTTCGAGATCACACCCTGTTTCACCCATCTCTTGAGCGCGATGTCGTGCAGGCGGAATCGAAGCAGGCCCCGGTAGAGTCCGAGGAGAGCCGCGTCGTCGAGGCCGGTCACCGTGGCCCGGCGATCCGGATTTCGATCGAGCGTCCCGCGAAACTCGTCCAGGAGCTCTGGACTGGCTTCCCAGTCGACGTATTCCGGAGGGTCGTACGCTGGATATCGTCTCACCCCTGAACCTGCCTTCGGTCTTGGCTAAGCCGCCCTTCCTCCGGGCGAAAACTCGGTACGCTCCCGCGCGGACCCTTCATGCCCTATTATGCTACCCGACCCGGCGAGCGCCTGCCAGCGCCCGCCGCGACCCACCGGGCGACAGATCAGTGGGCTCGCCCGGACGATTCCCCGCACCGTCCGCGGCCCGAATGCCCGAATCAGCGTCGTCGAGCACGCAGTCCGGATTCAGGCTCCCGCCGGGAGCCGTCCGGGCAGGGATAACGGTGTTCGTCGTGGCCTCCCTTCTCGGATTCGGCGCTCTGTTCCTGATCACGCACGACTTGCGCGGGAGCATCGAGGGCTTCCGGCATTTCGACCTCCGTTGGGCTTTGCCGGCGCTGGCACTGGCTTCGATGGACTGGTTCGGCAGCGGATTGAGGATCTGGCTCCTGACCCGTCCGCTTGGCATTCGACTTCCCTACCTGCGATGCGCTCAGATCGGTGGGGTCTCCGCGGCACTGGCCTATCTGACTCCCTCCGGCACGGGCGGCGGACCGGCCTTGCTGTACGGCCTGGTTCGCAGCGGCGTTTCGCTGGGGCAAACCGTTGCGACGAACTTCGCCAGCGTGATCGTCAACCTGACTTTTCTTTCCCTGGCCGGCTTCGCCGCCTGGTTCTTCGGCGCCTCGGAGGCGATCGAGCATATCCGGCTTCCCGTGGCCAATATTTCGGCCGCGACCCTGTTCGAATGGTCGGCCCTCGGCTTCGCCGGAGTCGGAGTGACGGTCATACTGTTCGCCGCGGCTCCCCGACTCCCTCGGCTCCTGCTGTTGCGACTGGCGGGACGGACGGTCCGGGTCCGGAAGGTGCTCAAGGTCCTGCAGGAGCTTCACGGGAGTCTCGTCATCTACGCCCGCAAGGGTAAGCTCGCCCTGCTTCTCGCCGTTCTGTCCAACGTTCTGCAGTTCGGGGCCCGGTTCGTCCTGGGTTGGGTCGTGCTGCGAGGCTTCGGGGTGGAAGCGGGCTTCTGGAACGTCGTGACCCTGCACATCCTGCTTCAGTTTCTCCTCTACTTCATGCCCACGCCGAGCGGCACCGGAGTGGGAGAGATGCTGGCTCCGGCGCTCATGAGCCCGTTTCTGGCGGACCGACTGCTCGTGGCTTATACGGCCGTATGGCGGTTCTTCCTCAACTACCTGACGATCCTGCTCGGAGGTGCGGTCCTGGTGCGGTGGATCGGTGAGGACGCCACGGGAGTATCCACGGGCATGGTGACATCAACGGACAACGGTCAACGGGGAGGAACGTCGTGAAGCAATGCAGGAACTGCGAAGCCGTGATTCCCGACGATGCTCGCCTGTGCCCGCACTGTCGGGAGGCCCAGCGTCACGGCGACAGACTGCCCCAGGTGTTTCTCGTCGGCGTCAGCCTGGCGGCGGCAGCCGCCGTCCTCCTGGAAGGGTGTCCCGGGATCCTCCCGGGCTGACACGCTGGCGCCTCTGTCCAGTGCGGGTCATCTTGCCTCGATCGTGTGGCGGAGAGTAGACCTCCTGGCCCCGGCCAACTCCGAGAAGCGAGTCATGAAAGAACTCAGGCGTCTGACGGCATCGGCATTGCTGATCGTGGGGATGGCGGGCTGCGCCGGGCGTGCATATCTGCCTGGCGAGCCGGGCGGGGCCCGATCCGACATCAGCGGTCTGGACGTACGCCAGAAGTGGGTCGCGGCGCACCCCGAAGTCGGTCAGGACATCTCGGACGCGATCCTCGAAGGAGTGTTCGTGCCCGGAATGACCCTGGACCAGAGGGACGTGGTCACGAACCCGAAGCGAAAGGGGAGCACCGGCAACGGCTTCTGGCGCTCGAGGGTCACCGGGGACGAAACACGTTACCAGTGGTTCGTGTCCAGCCAGAGAGAGCCGTTCGTCGACGGGCGCGGGCGATCTGTCTGCGAGCTGGTCTTCGCCGATGCGAGTCTGTCCGAAGTCCGTTACTGCACCGCGCAGAAAGACGCCGACGCCGGCTGAGCTCGCGGGCGCCGAGCCGCGCCCGCATTACCCCCCTTGCGTGTCGCACCCCCCCTGCAGCGATATTCGGACTGTGGCATCCGTGCAACAGGATACCGACGCGGGTCGACTTCTGGTCGGAAGCGCGCCTTCCAACCCCCGGGAGAGTGCTGATCGCAGGCCCGGCCAGGAGTCAGGAAAGAGACCACGGATGAGGATTATCCGGACGGCCTGGAGGGACACTCAGTGACGAGACTGTCACTAACTGGCGACACGAAGAGCCCGGTGACTGCTGCGCTTCGGATTCCCTCACACAGTGCAGTTTGCACGTTTCACGACTCGTTGCGAGCCTCCCCCCCACCCAACAGGAAGTTGCGGAAATTCGTCGTAACATCCTATTCCATAATGCTTTGTGGCGTTTCAGATTCCGACCTCCGGCATTCGGTACGGGGATTGCCGAGTGTGGAGCGGAGTCAGTCGCCCGGGACCGGCCTGGAGCCGGTCAGAAGGCGTGGCACGATTCGTTCGGAAACAGTGTGTGCGCTGAATCCGCGGGGAACTCGAGATGCGCCCCCGGGGACTTCGGGGCCCGAACACTCTAGGAGCGACAGAACATGACGAAGCAACTGCAGCGTCTGTGGGAGGATGAGCTCGGCCAGGATATGGTGGAGTACGCTCTCCTGCTCGTTCTGCTGACCCTGGTCGTGATCGCGGCCCTCAGGATCCTGGGACCGACCATCTCGACGTTCTTCAACAATGTGTCAGACAACCTCAACTCCGTCACCTGATCGCGCGCGGGCGAGTCCGCGTACACATGAACGGCATGAGCCGGGAGGATGAACATGCTTGCACCCTTCAAAGCCCTGTGGGCGGACGAGTCCGGTCAGGACCTCGTCGAGTACGCTCTGCTGGTGGCCCTGATCGCGATTATCGTGATCGCCGCCCTGCGGATTCTCGGTCCGATCATCGCGACCGTGTTCAACAACATCAGCGATAACCTGAACCAGGTCTAAGCGGCGTACCGGTCGGGGCGGTCCCGGGAGGGGCCGCCCTGCCCACACACAACAGATGTCAAGACAGGGGACCACCCGTGGATTTCAGCGCGATCGGATTGGTCCTGACCGTCGCTTTCGGTGCGGCATTCGACGTCGGGACCCGAAGGATACCTAACTACATCACGGCCGGCGGCCTCGCCGTCGCCCTGGTGGTGCGCCTTTCCACGGGCGGAATCGACGCCCTCGTGGGCGGCCTCCTCGGTGCCCTGCTCGCGTTCATGCTCACGTTCCCGCTGTTCATGCTGCGAAGCATGGGCGGTGGCGACGTCAAGCTCCTGACGGCAGTCGGGGCTTTTCTCGGCCCCTACAACACCTTCATCGCACTCCTCGCGACCGCGCTGGTCGGGGGAGCGCTCGCCATAGCGGTTTCGCTCCAGCGGCGTCGGCTCGGCGCCAGCCTCGCAGGCACCTTCATGGTCATGCGGGGATTGGCGTTGAAGGCGATGAGCGGAGGGGAGCTGGATGCCGTCCCGACCCTGGAGACGGATGGAGCCGTGACGGTGCCGTACGGTGTCGCGATCGCGGTCGGTGCAGTCATCGGCCTTCTCTGGTAGACGCTCAAACAGTGTGAGCCTGACGATCATGACGAGAAACAGGATAAGTGGCCATGCGTAGTCGACGGTTGTTCATCGTGATGGCGCTGGCTCTATTGTCGGGGCTGGCCGCCGCGTGGCTGGCCTTGAACTACCTGCGCCAGCCGGAGAGTCCGATCCGAACGGTCGAGCCCGCCTCGACCGAGGTCGTGGTCGCGGCCAGGGACCTTTCCCTGGGCACCGTGCTGACCGCGGAGGATGTCAAGTTGGCCAGCTGGCCCGGTGGTCTCCTCCCGGAAGGATATACGACCTCGGTGGAAGAGGTTCTGGGACGGGGCGTGATCACCGACGTCGTCCTCAACGAGCCCCTGATCTCCCGCAAGATGGCGGTCAAGGAGGCGGGCGGAGGACTGCCGATCGTGATCCCGGAGGGGATGCGGGCGGTCAGCGTCCGCGTGGACGATGTGATCAGCATCGCCGGCTTCGTGCTCCCCGGCACGCGCGTGGATGTCATGGTGACCCTGGACCAGGGGTCCCAGCAGAACAACCCCGTGACGAAGATCATCCTGCAGAACATCCCGATTCTCACCTCGGGGCAGGTCGTCGACCACGACGTGAACGGCGAGCCGATCCAGGTCACGGTGATCACGCTCATGGTCACTCCCGAGCAGGCCGAGGAGCTCGTCCTCGCGGCTACGCGTGGTCGAATTCAGCTGGCTCTGCGGAACACGCTCGACATCGATTCGGTCACCACGGAGGGCGCCCGGTTGAACGAACTCATCCCGGCGCAACGACAGGTGGTCCGGTCATCCGCGCCGCGCCGCGCTACTCCGCCTGCGGCCGCGCCGACCCGGCAGATCGAGGTCTGGCGGGGCAATCAGGTAGAAACGGAAACACTTGACGAGGGTGGCTCCTGATGAACGCAGTCAGCATACGGACCCGAATGCACAGCCGCATCGCGCGGGTCGGTGGACTAACTCTGGCCCTTCTGGCGGGCCTGGCCATCGCTCGTCCGTCTCCGGCTCAGGATGTGGTATCGAGCAGCGTCGTGTCGAACGGCGTGATCAACCTCGCGCTCGGCAATTCTCACGTGGTGTCACACCCCGTGGTGATCCGGCGAGTGTCGATCGCGGATCCCGCCATCGCCGATGCCGTGCCGGTCTCGTCGCAGGAGATCGTCGTGAACGGCAAGAAGAGTGGAACGACGACCCTCCTGCTGTGGGACAATGCGGGGGGGCGACGAATGTACCAGGTGCACGTCTCACCGGACGTGGAGAGCCTTCAGGCCGACCTGGCACGGCTGTTTCCCAATGACAGCATCGCTGTGACCGGCGCGGGCGGGTCCGTCATCCTCTCCGGACGGGCCTCCGATCAGCTGACGTCCGAGCGAGCCATGTCCATCGCGGCTGGCTTCCTGGGAGTGGATGCCGGCGATGCCTCCATCGTCAACCACATCAGCGTTCCCGACCCGGGGCAGGTGCTCCTGCAGGTCCGGTTCGCCGAGGTGAGTCGCACGGCCCTGGAGAGGGCGGGGATCAATCTGCTGGCGATCCGCCCCGACTATGCCGTCGGGACGACCACCGGCCGACCGACTCCTCCCACGGGTATGCTGGGCCTGGAAGAAGGGGCGGGCGCGTCGGCGACCCAGACACTCTCCGACGCGGTGAATATCGTTCTGATCGATCGCGCCAACGGCCTTGGGGCCTTCATACAGGCCCTCAAGTCCAACGGACTGTTCCGCAGCCTCGCCGAGCCGAATCTCCTGGCGGTGCACGGGCAGGAGGCTTCCTTCCTGGCCGGCGGTGAGTTCCCGTAC
>CANPVW010000262.1 GCA_947581745.1 Candidatus Benthicola azotiphorus | reverse complement strand
GGACCCGTTCGGAAACGCGGACGGCTCCCACGGACCCTCCGCCTGCGGCTCCCTGGGCTTCGCACTGGCCGACTCCATCTATGCGGACCGCGTGATCGTCGTGACGGACAACCTGGTTCCCTTCCCGTGCGTTCCGTGGCAGATCCAGGGAAACAACGTGGATTTCGTCGTCGAAGTGGGCTCGATCGGGAACGCGGAGCAGATCGTGTCCGGCACGACGGTGATCACGAAGAGCCCCGATCGCCTGCTGATCGCGGAATACGTCGCCCGCTTCATGCGTGACTCGGGGATCCTGCGGGACGGCTTTTCCTTCCAGGCGGGCGCCGGAGGCATCGCGCTCGCTTTCGTCCAGTACATCAAGCAGATGATGATCGACGCTGGCGTGAAGGCGCGCTTCGTGAGGGGTGGATCGACGAGCTACCTGGTGGACCTGCTGAGAGAGGGCCTCACGGACTACATCCTGGACGGGCAGACCTTCGACCTGGCCGGGGTGAGCTCGATCGGAGCCGATCCCCGTCACGTACCGACGTCACCGTTCACGTCCTACAACTACCACGGCAAGGGCAACTTCGCGTCGATGGTGGACGCCGTCGTGCTCGGGGCGACCGAGGTGGATGTGAACTTCAACGCGAACGTGGTCACCCACTCGGACGGAATGCTCCTGCACGGGATCGGTGGCTGGCAGAATTGCCTGTTCGCCGGCTGCACCATCCTGGCCGTTCCGTCGTTCCGCGACCGCATCCCGGTGATCGTGGACGAGGTGACGACGCTCACCGGCCCGGGAGAGCTGGTCGACGTCATCGTCACGGAACGAGGCATCGCGCTGAACCCCCGCCGACTGGACCTCATCGAGGCACTCAAGGACTCCGACCTCCCGATCCGTCCGATCGATGAGATCAAGACCGAGGTGGAGCGCCTGGTCGGGGGCCCTCCCTCGAAACCCGAGCTGGGCGAGGAACCCGTCGCGGTCGTCGAGTGGGTCGACGGAACGGTGATCGATACGGTTTGGCGCGTGCCAGAGCCGACGGAGCCGGGATGATCGAGAGGCCGAACTCGAAGGCGGTCGATCGGAAAGGCCGCCTGGCGCTCCCCGCGACACGGCTCCCGATCCGCGACCCGGAGGTCCGGATTCGAGACTTCGGCGAGGCCTGCGAGCCGTGGGATCTCGAAGCCGCCCGGGCAGAGGCCGAGCGGTGCATCCAGTGCCCGGCCGCGCCCTGCGTCAGGGCGTGCCCCCTGGGCAACGACATCCCGTATGCGCTGTGGCTCCTGGAACACCGGGACATTGAAGCCGCGGCTTCCGTGTTCCGGTCCACGAACACGATGCCCGAGGTGTGCGGTCGCGTATGTCCGCAGTCCGAGCTGTGCGAAGGCGCCTGTGTATACGCCAGGCAGGGTCGGCCGCCGGTCGCGATCGGTCGGTTGGAGGCGTTCGTCGCCGACCGGGCCCCGGAACCCTTCCCCGAGCTGACGGCACCGACGGGTCGCCGGGCCGCAGTCGTCGGTGCGGGACCGGCCGGCCTCACGGTAGCCGAGAAGCTGGCCGTGCGAGGACACGCCGTCACGGTGTACGACGCGTGGCCCGCACCCGGAGGAATACTCCGGTACGGAATCCCGACGTTCAAGATGTCGCACCGACTGGTCGACGAGCGTGCGGCGAGGCTCGAGACGCTGGGCGTCCGTTTCGTCCCCAGCACTCGCGTCGGTCGGGACGTCACGGTGGAGCAGCTGTTCGACGATGGCTGTGAAGCGGTGTTCCTGGGAATCGGAGCCGGGGTGCAGCGCGACGCGCAGATCGAGGGAGTCGACCTGCCGGGGGTCTACCAGGCGACGCCCTTCCTCGTGGGGGCGAACGTCGAGAGGGTCCTCCGGCCGGACGCGCTGCGGCCGGGGGTGTCCGTCGGACGGCGAGCAGCGGTGGTCGGCGGAGGCGACACGGCCATGGACTGCGTCCGCACCGCGCTGCGGCTCGGCGCCGAGGAAGTGACCTGCTGGTACCGGCGCACGGAACGGGAAATGCCGGGCAACGAGCGGGACCGAGACCTGGCCCGGCAGGAAGGAGCGCGCTTCGAGTGGCTCGTGCAGCCCACCCGTCTGCTGCCCGGCCCGGACGGTCGTGTCACGGCGATGGAGTGCGTGCGGATGCGCCTGGGCGAACCCGATTCCTCGGGCCGTCGGCGGCCCGTGAAGGTGGCCGGGACCGCTTTCCGGGTGGAGGTAGACACGGTCATCCTGGCCCTCGGATACCTGCCGGACGGGGACACAGTGCACGGAATCCCCGGTCTGGAGGTGGACGATCGGGCCCTCATCGAGACAGATCCGAGGTCGGGCGCCACTTCCCGGGAAGGCCTGTACGCGGGAGGAGACGCCGTCCTCGGCCCCGCTCTCGTCGTGACGGCCGTGCAGCACGGGATGCGGGCGGCGGAGGCCATGCATCGCCAGCTCACCGCCGGCGCGGTCACCGCGGACTGTTCCTCGTGAAAGCCGGCGATCCACTGATCCTGGTGATCAACCCGGGCTCAACCTCGACCCGGATCGCGCTCTTCCGCGGCGAAGCCCTGGTCATGCAGGAAGAGACGGCCCACCGAGCGGAGGAAATCGACGAGTGCACGGAGTTCGAGGAGCAGCTCGCGTTGCGTGGGGCGGCGGTGCGGGACTTCCTCGCGCGCAACGGCGTCGACCCCGGATCCCTCGATTCCGTGGTCGGCAGGGGGGGACTCCTGCGGCCGGTTGCAGGCGGAACCTACGCGGTCTCGAAGGCGATGCTCGAGGACGCGCGGGCCGGCGTCCAGGGCTCACATCCGTCGAACCTCGGGTGCGCGCTCGCGGCCGCGGTAGCGGACCTGTCCGGGATCCCTGCGTTCGTCGTCGATCCGGTGTCGGTGGACGAGTCGGAGGAGCTCGCGACTTACTCCGGTCTCGACGGCGTTCCGAGGCGGCCCCTGTCGCACGCCCTGAGCGTGCATGCCTGTGCACGGCGCTTCGCCGGGAGACGTGGCGTGGCCGTCGACGACGTGAACGTCGTGGTCGCGCACCTGGGCGGAGGGATCTCGGTCTGTCCCGTGATGCGGGGGCGGATCGTGGACGCGAACAACGCGAACAGCGAGGGGCCCTTCTCGCCGCAGCGAACCGGCGGCCTGCCGCTGCAGGAATGTCTCGACTTCGTGTTCGAGAGCGGTCTCTCCCGACCGGAGCTGGAGGAGCTCACGGTCCGGCGGGGCGGGCTGCAGAGCTACCTGGGCACATCGGATGCTCGCGAGGTCGAGGCGCGGATCGCTTCCGGTGACGACCGGGCCCGCTCCGTGTACGAAGCGATGGCCTACCAGGTGGCGAAAGAGATCGGAGCGATGGCCACCGTGCTGGATGGATCCGTGGACGGCGTCCTCCTCACAGGAGGTCTCTCGCGCTCTGACCTCCTGGTCCGGTGGATCACGAAGCGGGTGGAGTTCATTGCCCCCGTGCACGTGATCGAAGGGGAGGAGATGTCGGCCCTCGCGGCCGGAGCGCTCCATGCGCTGCGCGGCGACGAGCCGGTTCTCGAGTACTGATCGAACGACCCGATGCAGGGTCGGTACGGGATAGAAAAATGCGCAAGCTGCTGTCGGGCAACGAGGCGATCGCGCAGGGCGCGAGGGAAGCCGGGGTGCTGTTCGCGTCCGCGTACCCCGGTACACCCTCCACGGAGATACTCGAGACGATCGCCCGGCAGGGCGGCATCCGGGTCCAGTGGGCGCCGAACGAGAAGGTCGCCTACGAAGTGGCCGCCGGGGTGGCGCTCGGTGGCGGGCGGGCACTCGTGTCGATGAAGCACGTGGGCGTCAACGTGGCAGCCGATCCCCTGTTCAGCTCGTCCTACTCGGGAGTCAACGGCGGCCTCGTGCTCGTGTCGGCCGATGATCCGGGCATGCACTCCTCGCAGAACGAGCAGGACAACCGGCACCTCGCGAGAGCCGCGAAAATCCCCGTGCTCGAGCCATCCGACAGCCAGGAGGCCAGAGACTTCACACGCCTCGCGTTCGAGATCTCCGAGCAGCTGGACACGCCCGTGATGCTGCGGGTGACGACACGCATCTGTCACTCGATGTCGCCGGTCGTCGTCGAGGAGGATCAGGAGGACCCGGAGCCGATCCGGCGCTACCGGAGGGACATGTCGAAGAACGTGCTCCTTCCGGCACACGCCCGGCGCCGACACACGGCCGTCGAGAGGCGGCTCCTCCGGCTCGTCCAGCTCGGAGAATCCGCCCGTGAACTCAACCGGGTCGAATGGGGCGACCGGAGGATCGGCATCGTCACCAGCGGCGTGGCCTACCAGTACGTGCGGGAGGTGGCCCCCGATGCCTCGGTGCTGAAGCTGGGGCTGACGTATCCACTCCCCTCGGAGCTCGTCCGCGAGTTCGCGGCCGGGGTCGAAGCCCTGTACGTGGTGGAGGAGCTGGACCCGTTCCTGGAGGGCGAGATCCGCTCCCTGGGGCTGAGCGCCGTGGGCAAGGAGGTGTTCCCGGTAACGGGCGAGCTGGACCCGGACAGGGTAGCGGCCGGACTGGGCGTTGCCAGGATCCGCCCGAGTATCGCGCCGCCGGACCCCGGCCTTCCGCTGCGCCCGCCGGTGCTGTGCGCCGGCTGCGGACACCGGGCGGCGTTCTACACCCTGGCGAAGATGGGTCTGGTGGTGACGGGAGACATCGGCTGTTACACGCTGGGCACGCTGCCCCCACTGCTCGCCATGGACACCTGCATGTGCATGGGAGCCAGCGTCGGAATGGCGCAGGGGATGGAAATCGCGCTGCGCGAAGCGAAGGACGA
>CANPVW010000261.1 GCA_947581745.1 Candidatus Benthicola azotiphorus | reverse complement strand
ACACGATCGGCTGAAGCCCGAGGCGATCCGCCGAGATGGCTGCGGGATCGAAGCCGGAGCAGGGAGCTGACCCTACGGGAGGAAACCAATGAGCAGAGAATCACTGCTGGTCACAGCTGCGGTCCTCGCGGCCTTCATGTCCGGCTGCGCCCGCCCGGCATCCGATGAGACGACAACGGTGTCGGAAGCCGGGGCGTCCACTGCGGAGACGCCGGAGTACTTCCTCCTGCGACCGGAGGTCGAGAAGGCCTACGGCTACACGCATGCCGTGAAGATCGGCGACGACATCAAGATCTCGGGTGCCGTGAGCATGGACGATCAGGGCAACCCGATCGCTGTCGGCGACCTGGAACAGCAGATGAAGAACGCCTATTCCGATCTGGACAAGGTCCTGAAACACTACGGGTATACGTTCGACGACGTGATGGTCGAGAACGTCTTCACTACCGACATGGCCAAGTTCCTCGAGGTCGCGGCATACCGCAGCTCGATCTACACGAAACAGTTTCCGACCGGAACCTGGCTCGAGGTCAAGGGCCTGGCTCTGCCCGAGTTCATGATCGAGATCGAGCTGGAGGCCCACAGGTCCAGGTAGACACAGATTCTGGAGCTGACCGCCATGGGGATCGTGAACGTCTCTGCGGATATCGCTCACCACACGCTGGGAATGGCCTGGAAGGTTGGGTGGGCTCTGGTACTGGGCTTTGCCATCTCGGGAGCCATCCAGGCCTTCATCTCGAAGGCCAGGATCGCCGAGCATCTTGGCGAAGTGAACCTCCGCTCGGTTTTGCTGGCATCGGGCTTCGGCGCTGCGTCTTCCTCCTGCTCGTACGCGGCGGCGTCCATGAGCAAGAGTCTGTACAGGAAGGGCGCACACATCGTCACGGCCACGGCCTTTCTGTTCGCGTCCACCAACCTGGTGCTGGAGATCGGGTTGGTGATCTGGGTGCTCCTGGGCTGGCAGTTTGTGGCAGCGGAGTTCTTCGGTGGGGCCCTGCTCATTGCCGTGGTGACGGTGCTTCTCAACTGGGTCGCTCCACGCCGCGTGTTCGCAGAGGCGCGCCGTCACCTGGAGAGGGTCGAGACCGAGGCCCACCACCATGAGCACGGCGGACAGAGCCTTCCTCTCCGGAGCATTCTCACCTTCAAAGGTGTCCGGGCCATGGCCCGTTACTACGACATGGACTTCCGCATGGTGGGGAAGGACATCGTCCTGGGCCTGGTCATCTCGGGAACACTGGCGGCCCTGGTGCCCCGGGAATGGTGGGCCACCCTGTTCTTTTCCGGTCAGAGCGGGGGCCACCCGGACTTCTGGGTGAGCGTGGAGAACGCCGTTGTCGGTCCGCTCATCGCGATCCTCTCGTTCGTATGTTCGGTCGGCAACATCCCGCTCGCGGCGGTGCTCTGGAACGGAGGGATCTCCTTCGGAGGCGTGGTGGCGTTCATCTTCGCCGACCTGGTGACCATTCCCATGATCCTGGTCTACCGTCGCTACTACGGGTGGCGCCCCGCACTCGTCTACTCCGGCTATCTGCTGATCACCATGGTCGTGACCGCCCTCATGGTCGAGTACGTCTTCCGCTGGGCGGGCCTGGCGCCGGAGACCATGTCGTTGTCGGCACCCGGCATCGAGCAGATGGACTACTTCTCGTGGGACTACACGACCTTCCTCAACCTGGTGATCCTGCCAATGGGGGCGTGGCTGGCCTGGATGGGGAGGCGCAAGAGCGGAGCCACCGGCCACGCGCACGCGGGCCACTGAGCCGGACCTTGATGGGAGAATCGTCGTGATGCGGAGTCTCCGAGCGGGCGGCCTGGCGGGGATCATCGCCGCGATGCTCCCGATAGTGCTCGCGGCCTGCGGTCCCGCAACGGGAGGGCATGACGTAGCCGCCGCCGACACCGTACGTGTCCTCGCGTACAACATCCACCACGGCGAGGGCATGGACTCCGTCGTCGACCTGGCGCGGATCGCGAAGCTCATTCGCGACGTTCGACCGGACCTCGTGGCGGTGCAGGAGGTCGACAGCGTGGTCGAGCGAACCGGAGGCGTGGACCAGGCAGCCGAGCTCGGCTCACTGACGAAGCTGAACGCCGCCTTCGGTTCCTTCATGCCGTATCAGGGCGGAGCGTACGGCATGGCCATCCTCAGCCGGTGGCCGATCGCGCGGTTCGAGAACATCCGCCTGCCCGACGGCGACGAGCCACGGTCGGCCCTTTCCGGGATCGTCGAGCTGCCCCGCACGGGCGCCCGGCTTCGCTTCGTCGGGATTCACCTGTACCGCACGGAGGCGGAGAGGCTGGGCCAGGCGCGAAGCCTGGAGGAACAGCTCGGCTCGGATTCGATCCCGACGCTGCTCGCGGGCGACTTCAACTCCGAGCCGGGAACCGCCGTGATGGAGCACCTGTCGTCAGCTTGGCGCATCGTGGACAAGGGAGAGGATTCCCTCACGTTCCCTTCCTACGGGCCGGAGCGGGAGATCGACTACGTGCTGCTGCGCCCCTCCCGTCGGTTCCAGGTTCTCTCGGAACGAGTGCTCGACGAGCCCGTCGCGTCGGATCACCGGCCGATCCTCGTCGAGCTGGCAGTCACCCGGCGGTGACCGGACGCTCGGCGCCGGGGCGCAGCCGGAGTTTCGCAGTGCGACATCCCTCGCTTACACTGGACCGGAGCGGTTACGAGCGTGGGAGTCGCATTCGGAGGTCCAAATGACCGACGCAGACCGGGCCGATTCGAACAAGGCTACGGTCCTGAGAATCGTCAGCGAGGGAGTGAACCAGGCGAACCTGGAAGTGTTTCGGGAAGCTGTCGCCAGTAGCTACGTGAGGCACAGCCAGGCCTCCACCGGCATGGAAGAGATCCAGGGCGCGGAGGCCTTCCTCCAGTTCCTGCGGTTGAATTACTCAGCGTTTCCCGACTGGCAGGAGGAGATCGAGGTCATCTTGGCCGAAGGCGACCTCGTAGCCTACGTGACCACCGGCACCGGGACCCACATGGGGCCGATGGGGGGAATCCCGCCGACCGGTCGCCAGGTCCGAATCCAGAACTTCATCGTTCACCGCTTCGAGGAAGGCAAGATCGCGGAAACGTGGGTGGGGTGGGACAATCTCGCCGCGCTCCGGCAGCTAGGTCTCTTTCCGCCGCCTGCCGGTGCATCGACGTCGTGATCACGGGCCCGTATCCGTGCTGACTCCGCTCAGGGGATCTCACGGGACGTGATCAGGATCACCATGCTCTGGGCGCTGGGGATCGTCCTGCTCGTTCCCTACGCCGTCTATCGCCTTCTTTTCGTGGCCCAGCCGGACGAATACGCGTTCCTGATAGTGTTCCCTCTGTTCTGGGTCTTCGGATTCTGGGGTGTCGCGGGGCCGTTGTTCGCAGCCGTCAAGGCACACCGGCTGATCGGGGCGCTGGAACGAGCGCAGGACCCGGGGTCCCTGATGGAGGCGTTCGAAGACAACGAGGGAGACGAAGTGCTCATCGAGCTGATCCGGACCGAGAACAGGGTCCCGAGGTGGCTGGCCAGGAGAATCTACCGCCGGGTCAAGCCGAGGCTTCTCCAAGTGGCGGCCGGAGGGGAGGACCGGCCCTCTGCTCCTGCTCCGATCCGGGGGGAGAGGTGACCATGAACGGTGCCACGATGAAGACCATTCAGGCCTTCCGCAGCCGTTTCGCCCTTCTCTTCGGAGTGCTCCTGGCCTCCGGCTGTGCCGCCGACGGCGGTCGACGGGGCGAGGCGGCGGGTCCGGACGAGGAAGCCTGGATCGACCTGTTCGACGGCCAGACGCTGGACGGCTGGACCGTGAAGCTCAAGGGCCACGAGGTCGGAGACAACTACGCGGCGACATTCCGGGCGGAGGACGGCATCATCGAGGTGCGCTACGACGGCTACGACGAATTCGGTGACCGCTTCGGCCACCTGTATTACGACCGGCCGTTCTCCTACTACCGACTCGCTTTCGAGTACCGGTTCGTAGGCAGGACCATGCCGGATGCGCCTGATTACGCCCGGCTGAACAGCGGCGTCATGTTCCATTCGCAGGACCCGCGGACCATGCCTGTTGAACAGGACTGGCCGATCTCCGTCGAGTTCCAGCTGCTGGCCGAAGAGCAACCGGGAGAGCCTCGTCCGACCGGCAACATGTGCTCGCCCGGCACCGCCGTCGTCTACGAGGGCGAGCTGGACGAGCGCCACTGTATCGAGTCCAGCGCCGGCACCTATCCGAAGGATCGCTGGGTGCGAGCCGAGCTGGAGGTGCTGGGCGACTCGCTCGTCCGCCACTTCATCGAAGGGAAGCCGGTCCTCGAATACACGCATCCGCAGATCGGCGGCGGGGTGGTGAGCGGGCACGATCCGGCGCAGAAGCAGGATGGCCGGTTGCTTGACGAGGGCTTCATCGCGCTCCAGGCGGAGGGACAGGAAGTCGACTTCCGAAGTGTCAGGCTGCTGAATCTCAAGGGGTGCATGGATTCCGGAGCGCTGAACTACAGGCGCTACTACGTGGCCTCCGATCCCGAGACGTGCCGCTACTGATCCGCTGCTGCAGAGCTTCTCATTTCGTGACCCACCGGTTACGCTATCCTCTGTGGATCGGCGAAACGGGCTCGCGGAGTGATCGAGCCAATCGTGATGTCCATCGAGAGTTGAGGAACTGATGAACCGGCCCATCCTGTCCCTTCTGTGTCTGGTCGCGATCGGCGCCTGTGGCCGGGAGACTCGCAGCATGGCGCCGGACAACCTCACGGAGTTCGCAACCCGTTACACGGCAGCCTGGAGCAGCCAGGATCCCGCCAGCGTCGCATCCTTCTTCGCCGAGAACGGATCCCTGCAGATCAACGACGGGGACCCGTCAGTCGGCCGGGCCGCGATCGAGGCTACCGCGAGGAGCTTCATGACCGCGCTTCCCGACATGGTCCTGGTCATGGACTCGCTCGGCCACGACGGTGATCGCGTCACGTACCACTGGACGCTGACCGGGACCAACACGGGGCCGGGAGGGATAGGGAACGCCGTTCACATCAGCGGATTCGAGGAGTGGCTGTTCGGACCCGAGGGGCTGATCGTCGATTCACGGGGGCACATGGATGAGTCCGAGTACCAGCGTCAGCTCGAAGGTGGCGTCGAGCCCGTCTCTTGAGACTGCCGAGCCAACGCGAGCACGCCGCAGTGAGCGAGTCTTCATGAAACCGACCACGCTGCTTCTGGCAACCGCCCTGACGCTGGTGAGTCCCGGCTCGGCGGTGGCGCAAGACGGAGGCGAGGATGCCGGCAGTCATTCGGCCGCCGCGAGCGTGGCCGTCTCTCCCGAGGACGGCGGGCCGCGCAACTGGGCGGTCGCCGGGGTCTCCCGCGGCCTGAATCTCCGCGAGGAGCCCTCGACCGCGGCAAGGGTCGTGGCCGCGTATCGCCCCGGCACGATTCTCGACAACCTCGGATGCGAGACCGTGGATGGCCGGACGTGGTGCGATGTCCAGCAGTTGGGTGGCGGTCCACGCGGTTTCGTAGCCGCGGAGTACCTCGAACCCGCGGTGTCCCCCGACGGCAGCGCCGCGATGGGCCCTGACGACTCGGCGCTCCGTGCAGGCCGAAGTGATTTCGATGCGACCGGGTCGCTTCCCTGTGCGCAACACGCGGGCCAGCCCATGAGCCGATGTGAATTCGGCGTGGCCCGGGCCGGGGGAGGCTACGCCGCCGTCGTGATCGACAGGCCGGACGGCCGCACCCGCGCGATTTTCTTCCGCATGGGCATACCGATCGGCGCCGACACGAGCGAGGCCGATCCCGGCGAGTTCAGCGCCGCACGGGAAGGTGATCTGAGCGTCGTTCGCATCGGCGACGAACGATACGAGATTCCGGACGCCGTGGTCCTGGGCGGCTGACACGCCAGCTCGAGCCGACAACGAATCCAAACCTGGGAAAGCCGAATGTCCGACATGAATGGCCGAGTCGCACTGATTACCGGAGCGAGCAGCGGGATCGGGAGGGCCACCGCCGCAGCCTTCGCGGAGAAGGGCGCCAGCGTCGTGGTGGCCGCGCGTCGGCAGGACGAGCTCGATTCGCTCGTGGCCGAGATCGAAGCCGGGGGCGGACAGGCGACCGCCATCAGGACGGATGTGGCCGTGGCGGAGGACGTGAAACGCATGGTCGCTCGCGCCATCGAAGCGTTCGGTCGGCTCGACTACGCTGTCAACAACGCCGGCATCGAGGGGCGATGGGCTGGAATCACGGAACTGGATGAGGATGAATGGGACAGGGTCCTGGACATCAACCTGAAGGGCACGTTCCTCTGCATGAAGTACGAGGCGACGGCCATGCTCGCGGGTGGGCACGGCAAAGCCATCGTCAACATCGGCTCGGTCAATTCCTTCCTCGGATTCCCGACGGGCTCGGCCTACGTCACCTCGAAGCACGGCCTGATCGGACTGACGGCGAGCGTCTCCGCCGAGCTGGCGTCACAGGGAATCAGGGTGAACCTCGTATGCCCGGGATTCATCGATACGCCCATGCATCACAGGGCGCGAGCGACCATCGGAGATGAGATATACGACAAGGGTGTGCTCCCCCAGGTCCATCTGCGGCGCACGGGTCGTCCGGAGGAAATCGCCCAGGTCGTCGTCTTCCTGTGCTCGGATGAGGCCAGTTACGTCACCGGCACGACGCTGACTCCGGATGGCGGCTTCACGCTGACGATCTGACGCTGTCGCCTGATGAGTCCATTTGCGCTCCTCATCGCTTCACTGGCCGTGCAGTGCGGTACCCGATCCGCGGGTGCCGCGGCGCCTCCCAGCAACTTCGTGTTCTTCGGCCGCGATCATGAGCAGGTGAGGGACTCTTCCTTCCTGGCCCTTCCACGGATCGTGGGAGCGCAGCTGAAGTACACGTGGCGCGAGCTGGAACCGGAGCGCGACCGATATGATTTCGAACCGATTCGCGAGCAGCTGGCGTTCCTGCAGAGCCACGGCAAGCGCCTGTTCATTCAGATATCGGACGTGTCCTTCACCGAGCGGGTTCTCGTTCCGGACTACCTGCTGTCGAACTCCGCGTTTCACGGCGGCGCGGCGCGAAAGTACGAGGGAACGGCGGGCGCGTTCGACGGCTGGGTCGCGAGACGCTGGGATCCGGCGGTGCGCGAGCGCTTCTCTCTGCTTCTCCAGGCGCTGGCTCGCGAATTCGACGGTCTGATAGAGGGTATGAACCTCCCGGAGACGGCGATCGGGTTCGAGAACCCGAAGTTCCATCCTCCCGGCTTCACCTTCGATGCTTATGCGGCGGGAATACGCGAAATGCTGATTGATGCCCGCCTGGCGTTCAGCCGCTCCTGCGTGCTCGTCTACGCCAATTTCATGCCCGGGGAATCGCTCCCAAACGTCGATCGCGGCTACCTCCGGGGTATCTACGCGCTGGCCGACAGCATGGGCGCCGGCGTCGGGGGACCCGACCTGCTCCCTTACCGAGAAGGGCAGCAGGCCAACAGCCTCCCTCTCATCGCTGCCAGGAGTTCGGGGGTGGTCGCAGGCATGGCGGTACAGGATGGGAACCTGGCGGACATCGATCCGACGACGGGTCGGCCGGTCACCGTGGACGCGCTGTATCGATACGCTGCGGACCAGCTTCGGCTCGACTACATCTTCTGGGGAACCCAGGAGCCCTACTATACTCGGGATGTCCTGCCATATCTCCGCGGGCTGTCGCTTGCAGAGCGGCCAGACTGAACCTGAGGGTCATATGGACTGGAACGCCATCGGGGCCGTCGGCGAGATGGTCGGGGCGCTGGCGGTAGTCGTCTCCCTGCTCTACCTGGGCAGACAGGTGCGGGAAGGCGCTCGCGCGACACGGGCCGACACCGAACTGGAAGCCGCGAGAATGTGGTCCGACTTCCACGCCCGAGTGGCTCACAGCGCGGATATGTCCTCGATCTGGGATCACGGGCATCGCGATCCGACCAGCCTGACGGAACAGGAACAGCAGCGCTTCGTGTGGCTCGTCGCCGAGTACTTCTTCCTCGTCGAGGGGCTGTTCAAGCAGTATCGGCTCGGCTTCCTGTCGGACGACAGCTGGGAACAGCACGAGAGGACGGTGCTGGGACTGTTCGACAACGCCATAGTGCGAGAGTGGTGGGACAGCGGCGTCTCGCCTTACTCGCGTGAGTTCATCTCGCACCTCAACAAGGCCGTCTCGGAGAGCCTCGACCCGAAATGGGGATACACCGCCCTGGGCGATCTGGGACGAACCTAGACCGCCCAGCCGACAGTGAAAGGAGCCCCCTTGGTGAGAACGTCTCTCTTCCTTGCTGCTGCAGTGGTCTTGACCACCGTTCCGGCGACGGCACAGACCTCAGGTCTCCAGGACCCTCTGCTCGATCGCCTGATCGGAGATTGGGTGCTCGAGGGCACGATCGCCGGAGAGCACACGACCCATGATGTCGTATTCGAGTGGGTCCTCGAACACCAGTTCTCGTGGCTTCGTCGGGAAGCCCCCGGTTTCCGCGTCTACTTCGTACCGGGTTCGTACGCTCTGGCTCATCAGGACAGCCTTCTCGCTCGTCTTCCGGCTGCCCTGACGAACGCCCGTCGCCTGATTGATGCTCCGGATCTCGCGGGACCGGTCGACGTGTTCTTCATTGAGAACCGCGCGCAGATGAAGGCCCTGACGGGGATGAGCGCCACCGGTTTCGCAGAGGCATCATCGCGAACCGTGCTCCTCGTGACCCATTCCGAGTGGCGGAGCTTCGAACGGCACGAGATCATGCACGTCGTGGCGGGTCAAACGTGGGGTCCTCCGGGCCCGGACACGGCGTGGCTTCAGGAGGGTCTGGCGCAGGCCGCGGACGGACGTTGTGCGGGGTACCCGAACGCAGACATGATGATGGCTCTCGCCGAGCGTAACGGTTGGATTCCGCTCGGGGTGATGCTCACGCAGTTTCGCCAGCAACCGGATCTCCGCGCCTACCTGCAGGCAGCGGTCTTCGTCGACTATCTGCTGGAGCGGTACGGTCTTGAGCCCCTCCGTGATTTCTGGCGCTCGGGCGCGAGTCCCGAATCCAGAATCAACGGCAGGACGCTCGCCGCCATAGAGCGCGACTGGAAGGGACAATTGCGCGCCGGTCCGGTCGACCCGATCAGCCTCGCTTCGGTCGAGTCCAGAGGGTGCGGCTGACCCGCATCCTGCCTGCCCCATGACGCGCGACGGGACCAAGCTCTCTTCGAGGGCCGGGATCAGCGACGATCGGTGGAGCGATCCTTCATTCCGGAGCGGACCAATTCCGCCACGAGCGGCACGACGGCCATGTGCTTCCCGTTGTAGTCGTTCCCTCCGGTCGTGACGACGACCAGGTCCAGGGCGGGAACCACGATGATGAACTGGCTTCCCCAGCCGTTGGCTACGGTCACTTCCAGGGAATCTCCGTCGGGACCCTTCATCCGCGTCTTCCACCACAGGTAGCCGAAGCCTTCGAAGCGCTCGCGCGTGTCCACCGACCACGCCGTGGACCGCTCGATCCAGTCGCCCCCGAACAGCTTGGTCTCGCCCCAGGTGCCCCCGGTCAGGACCACCTGGCCCAGCTTCGCCATGTCCCTCGGACGGAGCTGGAGGCTCCCGTCCATGAGGTTGTATCCGTCGGTCTTGAGTCCCTCCCAGTCCCAGCTCCGGATGGCGAGCGGCTCGAACAGCCTATCGCGGGCGAAGTCCTCCGCGTGGAGGCCCGTCGCCTGGTGCAGCACGCCCGCCAGAAGATTGACGTTGGCGCTTACGTAGTCCCAGTCCTCGCCGGGGGTCCCGGACACGGAGCGCGACAGGACGCGCCGGAAGAAGGCGGGCCCGGTCCCGTGCAGGTTGGCAGCTTCCCCGGGGCTCCAGTCGAGGGCCATGGTCATCGTGAGGAGGTGTCTGAGGGTAAGCCCGTCCCAGCCTCGACCGAGCACGGCCCGATACTCGGGTTCCGGAAAGAAGTCTTTGAGCAGCGACCGCTCGCCGGCAATCGCGCCGCTTTCGATCGCCAGACCCACCAGGAGGGAGGAGACGCTCTTCCCGCAGGAAGCCAGGGGATGGAGGTCGTCCGGACGGTAGCCGTGAAAGTACTCCTCGAGCACCAGCGCTCCGTCTCGAGCCACGAGGAACGAGTGCAGGACGCCGGCCTCGCCGTCGACGACGGCATCCACCGCAGCCTCCAGGGCCGCCGGGTCGATCCCGACATCATCGGCCTTGGCCACGCGCCATCCGCCGAATTCCCCGGTGGGCGCCCTATAGTGGTACCGCTCCGGCTCGGAGCCAGGTCCTGCCTCCGGCCATCCCGTCGGCGAGGCGCGCAGTGCGATGTAGCGATCGCGAGGGCGGAACGGCAACTTCACGTCGGCAACGCTCCCGTCCGGATACTGGAGCTGGCCGACGAGGGCGCCCGCCTCGAGGCTGACCTCCGCGACGAGCCGGACTCCGGTGTCCATCGAGACCTCTACCCGGTCGTTCTCGTACACGACCCTCCGACACGGGGTCTCGTTGATCTTCAGGCGGCCGCGGACGTCGTGGACCAGGCAGGTCAGCCTTCCGGTGGCCGTCCGGGTGAAGTCCCACAGGAACTCCTCCTCTCCGGCATCCAGACTCCAGACGCCGTCGGTGATGTCCCGCGGGGAGCCGGCCTGTCCGATGCAGGGTCCGGGGACGCAGAAGAGGGCAAGCGCGCCGAGCGCCGAAACCAGGGCCCGGGCGCACGGGCTCGCAGTACGAGCCCGTGCGGGCCGGGTGGATCTCACTCTCTCCATGGCTGTATGCGCAGCCAGTCCTGCTGCGACTAGCGCAGCATGTCCGCGATGACGGGACGGGCCTCCTGGATCCGCTGGTAATCCAGCTCCAGCCCATAGGGCTTCAGCATGGTCCCCACGAAGTCATAGACGTCCCTCATCGCTTCGAAAGGAACGGTTACGACATCCAGGGCCGAGGATCCGGCGTTGTTTCTCAGAGTCCTGTCCGCACCCGCAGCCAGCAGGGCCTCGACGATCTCGGTGCGGCCGAAGAAGGCCGCCGTGATCAGGGCCGTGGACCCGTCGTTGTTGGTCTGGTCCAGGTCCGCTCCCGCTTCGATCAGCATGCGTGCGGCCTCCGTCTTGCCAAAGGTCGCCGCCGTGATCAGCGGGCTCGATCCTCCCGACGGTTCCCTCGCGTTCAGGTCGGCACCGGCCTCGATCCGTGCGCGCAGGGCCTCGAGATCCCCTCGGACGATCGCTTCATGCAGTCCCATGGCCGGAGAAGCTTCGGTACTGACCGGCTCCTGATCACCCAGGGCATCGTCGAGCATCCGGACGAGCTGGTCCCGGCTGTAGGAGTACGGCTGGCCCTGGTTCAGCTCGACCAGCTCCTTGATGACCTGGCGGATGGTCATCTCCGCCTCGAGCTGGTTCGGCACGACCATGTACCGGCGCTTCGGCGCGTCACTCGTCAGGAAGTCCAGGGCCGCCAGGGCCACGTCATCGGGCTCCTTGAATTGCGATCGATCGAGCGGGCCGGTGATCAGGTCCAGCATCGACCCGTACCGGGAGCCTTCCGCCGAGTACCCGGCCTCGTTCATACGTCGCACCATGGAGGCGACGATCTGGGACTTGTAATTGCCGGGCTCCACCGCGGCGACGGCGACGCCGAAGCGATCCATCTCGGCGGCCAGCGCGTCGACGTAAGCCTCGACGCCGTGCTTGCTCATGGCGTAGGCGCCGATGAACGGTCCGGACAGGATTCCGGCGATGGAGCTGACGGTCAGGACCCGTCCCTGACTCTCGATGAGCAGGTCCGCGAAAGCCCTGGTCACGCGGTACGGACCGAGGAGGTTGACATCGAGGATGAAGTCCAGCTCCGCCTCAGGCTCCTCGATCAGCGGCCCCATCACCGATACGCCGGCGTTGTTGATCAGCCCGTAAAGCCCTCTTCCTTCCTCCCGAACGAGCTGGACCGCGGCATCGATCTCGCTCTGAATCGTCACGTCCAGGCGGACCGACTTCACGTTCTCCATCGCGTCCAGGCGTTCGAGGTCCGCGGTCTTGCGGGCGCCCGCGTAGACAAAGAACCCGTTCTGGGAAAGGACCTCGGTCATGCGCAGTCCGATTCCGGAGCTGGTTCCCGTGACAAGCACGGCTCGCATGCTCCCGGGCTCCTGGGCGGCGATCGACGGAACGGCGATCGGAGAGACCAACAAGGCAAGGGCGAACCATCCGCGCATGGCGCGGGCGGTCGGCATGATTCGACGCGACATTCCGGCCCCCTTCGGTGCAGGGTGGGCGGCTGATCGGGGGGAGCTTAATGGTAAGGCGGAGTCGAGGTGGATGCCACGCCCGAGACCTCCCCTTACCGGTACGGCGACTTCGACCTAGAGTGGGATGTTTCCGGGGCGCGACTGGAGGAACATGGAACCGACCCACGTTACCCACTTCGAATCTGGCGGCGCGTTCCGCGACTGGCTGGAGCGCCACCACACCGAACGGGATGAGCTGTGGGTGGGGTTCTGGAAGAAGTCGACGCGGCGGCCCAGCATCACGTGGCCGGAATCGGTCGATGAAGCTTTGTGCTTCGGGTGGATCGACGGCATCCGGAAGCGGGTTGATGACGAGGCCTACACGATCCGGTTCACGCCACGCCGATCCGGCAGCACCTGGAGCCTGCGCAACATCGAGCGATACGAGGCACTCGAGGCGGAAGGTCGAATCGCGCCGGCCGGAGCCCGCGCCTTCGGTGCAAGGACGGAGGAGAATTCGGGCCGGTATTCCTTCGAACAGGAAGAGCCGGTCACCCTCTCCGGTAACTACCTCGCCCGGCTTCAGTCCAACGACGCGGCCTGGGCCGACTGGCAGTCACGCCCCCCCGGCTATCGCAAGCAGGTCGCTCACTGGGTCATGAGCGCCAGGCGCGAGGAGACTCGCGAGCGACGGCTCCAGACCCTGATCGAAGACTGTGCCGCCGGCCGAAAGGTGAAGCCGCTGCGTCTATGAGGCTCGAGAGGCTGCTGTGAAGAGTCGCGGAATGCGCGTACATGTGCTCGGGCGCGAAGAGATGCCCGCTGTGGTGTCCGTGCTGTGCGAGTCGTTCTTCGACTACCCCGTCATGCGCTGGGTCCTGGGGCCCGAGGATGGCTACGAGGCGCGCCTGGAGACGCTGGTCACGTTCTTCGTCACTGCGCGGGTGCTGCGCGACGAGTTTCTGCTCGGCGTGCCCGCGTCTGGCGGACTGACCGCGGCCGCGCTGGTCTCTCACCCGGGGCGCGGGCGGAGTCCTCCCGAGCTGAGTGTGATCCGGGAACGGACGTGGGCCGAGCTCGGGGCCGAGGCTCGGTTGCGTTACGAGTCGTTCGGCGCCGCCGTGGCCGAGTTCAACGTGGAATCGGAGCACATGCACCTCAACATGATCGGCGTTCGCTCCTCCGCTCAGGGACAGGGGCTGGGGCGGTCGGTGCTGGAGGCGGTGCACGACCTTTCCGCCTCCGACACGGAGTCAACCGGCGTCACGCTGAGCACGGAAGTCGAGTCCAACGTCTCGCTGTACGAGCACTTCGGCTACGAGGTCGTCGGGAGCGCGACCATCGACTCCGCGTTCACGACCTGGGTGATGTATCGGAGCGATCGGGAGCGATGATGACCTGCAAACGGAGGCCTGCGTGCGAGCTCTGATGTTGATCCTCGGCGTGATGCTGGGCGCCGGCGCGACGTTCCCCGCCCGGGCGCCGGGGCCGTCCTCGCCGGCCGACACGGTCAACCTGCGGGAGTTCGCGTTCTTCGCGGTCCGCGTCGAGGACGTCGAGGCCGCAGCCGCGTGGTATCGAGACGTGTTCGACTTGGATCTCGCGAACCGCCTCGATGCGGAAGATGGGCGCTACGCTGTCCGGATCCTGTCAGGGGGAGGCCTGGTCGTCGAGCTCATCGAGCAGCCCGATGCAGGTCGGGCACCCGATCCGCATCTCGGTCTGTTCAAGGCGGGGATTCGCGTTGCCGACATCGAGTCCTTCCATCAGCGACTCCTGGCGCTCGGAGTGAACGCAGATCCGAAGCCGATCGAAGATTCCACGCTCAATGTTCGCACCTTCGTGTTCCGCGATCCCGAGGGCAACCGGATTCAAGCCTTCGGGACGATTGATTAGCTTGGAACCGGCGAACACTCAATGAGGTACGGGGCCTTGCCACGCGTCACCCTTCTCGGACCGGGCGACACGGACCTGCTTCAAGGTGTGCCGCCGGGTGTCTTCGATGCTCCGGTGAGGAGCGATCTCGCCCGCCAGTTTCTGGAGGATCCCCGACATCATCTGGCCGTGGCGCTGGACGGGAACCACCCGGCCTTCACCGGAGATCAACCATGATCATGACCAGGCTTCGCCTGCTCCCGCTCGCGGCGGCAGTGGAGGGTGGAATGGGCTTGCGCCAAATGCTGAGGACAGCGCGAGCCACGGCTCCGTTGCAGGTCGCGGCGCTGCTTCTTATCTGCGGCTTCGCCGGGTGCGACTCGGGTGGCGGGGATGACGGCGGCGCGGCGGCAGACCAGGCTTCGGAAGTCTCCGGAAGGGCCGCAGATGCGGTCACGTACGGTGAGGCACTCTCCGCCGACGGCGTCGTGATCCGCTACGAAGTACGCGGCACCGTCGATCCGACACTGATGCTGGTGCACGGATGGGCGAACACGCGCGGCATCTGGGGCGAGCATCCGAAGACTCTCGCGCAATCGCACCGCGTCGTGGCGCTCGATCTGGCTGGACACGGGGAGTCGGGCGCGGATCGCAGCGACTGGAGCATGGGCGCTTTCGGCGACGACATCACGGCGGTCGCGGACCAGCTGGGTCTCGAGCGCGTCGTGCTGGTCGGATTCTCGATGGGGGGCGCTGCGGTTCTCGAGGCGGCGAAGCGACTCGGAGATCGCGTGCTCGGGGTCGTCTTCGTCGACGTCTTCAAGGACCCGGACATCCCGTTGAGCGACGCCGAGGCCCAGCAGTTGGAGGCCGCGATGCGTGCGAACTGGGGAGATCCGGCATTCATCCGGGCTTTCGCTTTCAAGCCGGACGCTCCGGACTCGCTGATCGACTACGTCCTGCAGACAATGCCGGAACAACCGCACGAGTACTGGTTCACGGTGCTGCACTCGATGCGGGACTGGATGCAGTCGGATTTCCTGCTCACACTCCAGGCGATCGACAGCCCGATCGCGGCGATCAACTCCGCGGAGCCACCGACCAACGTCGAGGCCATGCGGCGGTATGCGCCGTCGTTCACTGTCGATACCATCGCCGGCGTGGGCCACGGCGGCATTCTGCTGCGGCGCGTCGACGACTTCGACCGGCGGCTGCTGGCGATCGTCGAGCGATTCGGCGCCGGTGCGTAGCGTCCGCCCGGCGTGAGCAAGGTCGACTTCGGACGCCACAGCGAAGACTACGCCGTTCATCGCCCGGGTTTCCCCGCGTCCTTCTTTCGGCGAATCGACGCGATCATCGCTGTGCCGGGTGCCCGAGCGCTCGATCTCGGCACCGGACCGGGAACCGTAGCGCTCGAGCTGGCCGCGCTCGGCGGCTCCGTCGTGGGGATCGACACGTCCGAAGGACAGATCGCGGTGGCGCGCAGATTGGCGAGCGAACGGAACCTGGAGGACAGGGTCCGGTTCCGGATCGCCAGCGCGGAGCACACGGGGCTGGACTCGGATTCGTTCGACCTGGTGACGGCCGGCCAGTGCTGGCACTGGTTCGACAGCGGAGCGGCGATGGCGGAGGCGCGGCGAGTTCTACGTCCGGGCGGCGTGCTCGCGATCGCTCACTATTCGTACCTGGCCGGACATTCCGCCGCCGCTCGCGAAACCGAAGACCTGATTCTGCGGTTCAATCCGTCCTGGAGCATGGCCGGATCGACAGGGGTGCATCCCGAGCTGATCGACGACGTGATCCGGGGTGGATTCCGTTTGACAGAGGCCTTCTGCTACGACCACGATGAAGTACTGTCACACGCTCGCTGGCGGGGGAGAATCAGGACCTGCAACGGGGTGGGCTCCGGCGGCCTTCCGCCCTCTGAAGTGTTGCGCTTCGATGAGGCCCTGGGTCGTCTCTTGAGTGAGAAGCACCCCGACCCGATGGTGGTTGCACACCGCGTGTGGTGCGTGGTCGCCCAGAAGCCGGGTTCACCCGAGACAAGGGCGTAACAGGCACTCGAGTGAGGAACCGCCGACAGCGAGGATGAACACATGAGCCAGGCAGATCAGGACCGCAGGGTGGACTACATCGAGTTTCCGGCTGTGGACGTCGAAGCGATCAAGAGATTCTACGCCGCGGTCTTCGGATGGGAATTCACGGACTACGGCCCGGACTACACGAGCTTCCACGACGGCCGCCTGGCCGGCGGATTCACGCGGTCGACGGAAGTTTCCGGGGGAGGCCCGCTGGTCGTGCTCTACGCCAGGCACCTGGAAGAGATCGAAGCGAGCATCAGAGATTCCGGTGGCCGGATCGTCAAGGACACGTTCGAGTTTCCCGGCGGGCGGCGCTTTCATTTCACCGACCCCAGCGGCAACGAGCTGGCCGTCTGGTCGGACCGGTAGCCCCGGCTCGAGACGAGCCCACCTGGAGTGCTTATGAGGCGCGCGGCCACGCTGGTTGATGGAGGTCCGCTGAGCGAATCTGGCAGTCGGGGAGGATGACATGCCTTCGAACGAGATCAACCTGTCGCGGCTCTTGGTCGCGGGTCTGGCGGCCGGCGGCTGGGTCTTCGCCAGCGGCCTGCTGATGGCCGGCGCCTTCGGCTACCGTGACATGAAAGCCGCGTTCGACGCGCTCGGACTCCCGATCCCCGTCGGAGCGGGACCGTTCGTGGTGCACACCCTCGTGCGCCTTCTCATCGGGATGGCGCTGGTCACTCTGTTCGCCATCCTGCTGCGGGTCACTACTCCCACCATGGCGATGCTGACGGCGGTCGGCTTCACATGGTTGCTGGGTGCCTTGCTGCCCTTTGCCGTGGTGGTGGAGTGGGGCCTGTTCTCCTGGTGGCTGGCGGCCAAGATGTGGGCCTGGAGTGCCATGGAGCTCTTGATCGCCGGGGCGATCGGAAGGTGGCTCTATCTGAGGATGGGCGCATGACGGTGCTCGACACGATCGGCGGAACGAGGCTGCATGCATTGCAGCACGTCGTCCCGGAGGGCAGCGCCAGGATCCTGCTCAAGCTCGAATACGAGAATCCGACCGGGAGCATGAAGGACCGCATGGCGCTCGCGATGGTCGCGGCGGCCGAGGCGGACGGACGGCTGCAGCCGGGCGGCTCGGTGGTCGAGTACACGGGGGGCAGCACCGGCGTCTCGCTCGCCTTCGTGTGCGCCGCGAAGCGCATCCCGCTCCAGGTCGTGACCTCGGAAGCCTACAGCGGGGAAAAGCGCAGCCACATGGCGGCCCTCGGCGCCCGGCTGACGCTCGTGCCCAGCCCGACCGGGGGGACGACGAAAGCCCTCACTCTCGAGATGATCGAGAAGGCGAGGGCCCTGGCTTCGGCACCCGGGAGCTACTGGACGGACCAGCTGAACAACACCGACCAGCTGTCCGCCTACGACCGGATGGGTGAGGAGATCTGGGAACAGTCCAAAGGCCGGGTCTCCGCCTTCGTCCAGAGCGTCGGAACGTGCGGATCGCTCCGGGGAATCGCCACGCGTCTCAGGGCCCATGACAGCGCGGTACATGTCGTGGCGGTAGAGCCCGCCGAGTCGGCCGTTCTGTCCGGCGGGGCGAGCGGCTCGCACAAGATAGAGGGCACCGGCGCGGGTTTCGTCGTGCCGCTTTGGACCGACGATCTCGCCGACGAAATCCAGACGGTAACGAGTGAGGAAGCGATGGCGAGCGCACGGCGCCTCGCCCGGGACGAGGGCATCTTCGCGGGCACCTCCACCGGTGGGAACGTGGCGGTGGCGCTGCGGATCGCGGAGCGACTGGGACCGGGCCACACCGTGGTCACCGTGGCCTGTGACTCGGGGATGAAATACCTGAGCACGGAGCTGTATTCCGACGAGGCGAATCGAAGTTCCCCGTCGAGGAAGGAGCAGGAGTGATGACGTTCCAGCTGACACCGGACGAAAAGAGATACCTGGACGCGTTGCTTGCCTGGGACGAGCGCAGACGGCCGGCAGAATCGATCGCGGCGCAGATCTCTCTCGTGTTTGGCGGACTGCTGATCGCGGTCGCGGCAGGATTGACCGTTCTCGATCTGAGAGACGTGACGATTCTCGAGATCCTGATCCCCGGGTTTCTGGGCGGGCTGTTCCTGATCGCCCTGTACGTTGTCGGTCGGGCTCGCGTGGATGATCGCCACCAGATCGCGATTCTCGCCCGGAAGCTCAAGCAGACCACCTGACGCGCGATGAACATGCGAGGCTCCGATGCCCTGCCGACCCTGGCCGAGATCGCGATCGGACTGGCCGACTTTTCGGGGATCGTCGCGGCGTTCAGCGGAACGCTCAGCTTTGCCGGCTGCGGTAACGCGGACGAATGATCGCGCGCCGGTCAGCGGCTCCAGTAGAGCCGGGCCGCCACCGGGAAGGAAAGGACAGGGTTGCTCAGGTGGTCGGCATCGGGCGTCACGTCCATCCGCCACGTGAGCTGTTCAGGGGCGTAGGATTCGAGAGTCCGGCGGACGGCCTCGAACCCGTCGAGCATCCGGTTGCCCTCGTCCGAACCGAGACTGGCGTAAAGGAATGTCCCGTCCAGACCTGACCGCTGCAGGGCCTCTTGCAGCAGAGGCACTACGGCCTCGTCACCCACCCAAACGGAGGGGCTGAATGCGAAATACGCGCCGAACAGAGATGGACGCTCGGCGAAAGCGTACAGAGCGAACAGCCCCCCCAGGGAGTGTCCCACCAGTACGCGCACCGAATCCGTTCGGAACGCCTCCGCGACAGCGGGGATCGCCTCGTCCGCGAGGAACCGGAGGAATCGGTCCCCCTGTCCGCCGACCGACGTCATCACGTTCGGCGGAGGCGTGAGGTCTGTGGTCCGTCCGGCGCCGCTGTCAGGCACCTCCACCACGATCGCGGGCTCCGCGACGCCGATCCGGGAGAGGACCTGCATCGTGGTGAACACCTGGCTGCCCTGGGCCGGACCGTCCAGCACCCAGACGACCGGGAAACGACGATCCGGTTGGGGCGCGTATTCGACAGGGAGCCGGATCCGCAGCGTAACCGTCTCGCCCAGCTGGGTCGAGTGAACGACGAGCTCCGCCCCGGCCGTGTCGTCTACCGGCCCGTTGTAGGCGGTCTTCACCAGCGCGATCGCCGCTCCGGCACCCACCACGCCGCCTGCGCCCGCGGCCACCGCGAGCCCGGCCAGGACCAGGAGGCCGGCCTTCACTCTTGTCATGATCGTATTCCCGGCGAGTTTGGGTTGGACCGGACGGTCCGGATGGTAGGCGATCGGGAGACATGCAACAAGCGAGGAGGTGAGAGTGATCAGCAGCCTCACAGCCCTGTTCATCATATTCGCCGCCGTCATCGGCAGCACGATGATGATGGGCGTGTTCGCCTACTTCCTGCATCGGATACGCCAGATCGAGGCAGGCACCACTGCCGAAGGAGGCTCGCCCGGGCTGGCGCGCGAGGTGAGCGAGCTGCGCGAAGAGCTGGCCGCCGTCGAGGAGGCGTTCTCCGCCCTCTCCGAGCGCCTCGACTTCACCGAGCGGCTGCTGATGAAGGGCGACGAGACGGACCCGTCGGATGATTCCGAGTGACGGGCCTCCCTAGTTCGGCGGCCCTTCGCCGCTCCGGATCCTCGAGATCATCTCCTCCGCGTTCGCGTTGTTCGAGTTGATCTCCAGGGATCGCTCGTAGGAGCGGATCGCTTCCTCGTCGTTGCCGAGGATCATGTGAGCCTCACCGAGACTGTCCCAGGTATTCCAGCCGTCCGGAAACACCCGGGTATTCAGCTCGAATACCTGCAGAGCCTCGGACGCCATCTCGGCCCGGAGCAAGTCGTAACCCGCGGCATTCACTTCGGTCTCGACCGCGACAGGGTCACTTCGTTCGGCCAGCGATCGCAAGCTCCCCTCGGCCTCATCCGTTCTGCCCTCGAGGAGGTCAACGACGCTCCTTCCGACGGCGACCTCGACCCGATCGTCGCCCTCGAGGGTCGCCAGGAGCTGCGCGGCGCGCTCGCCCCGGTCCTCAGACGCGGCTGCGATCGCCGCCGTGACGATCGATCGCGCATCGGCGATTCCGGCGAAGGCGCCGGCTGCATCCCGGATCGGGAAGTAACGCTCGAAGCTGTCCTCTTCGTGCAGAGAGCCGTCGTCCTGCAGGTACAGCGCGAAAGTCCCGGCCTCGGGAGAATAGGCCTCGAGGTGCCCATCCCCGGCGGAGATCCGCACGCTCGTACGGGCCGGCAGGCCGAGCGGCGGCGCTGGGAAGTCCCACTCCCCCAAGAACCCGGCCAGGCGGTCGTCGGGAACTCGAGTGATCAGCGGATCCGACGGGGTCTCCAGCGGTGCGAGCCGCGCGTCGGCGGCCGGGCTGCCCGTGCGGGCATCCAGGACCTGTGCCATGAGGTCGGCGAGCGCCCGGGATGGCGTTTCTTCTCCCAGGTAGGTGTTGGCCCGATTCACGATCACCATGTCCAGCTTCGGGATCACCGCGATCATCTGATTGCCGACACCGAGCGCCGCATAGACCCCGTAAGGTTCGAAGCGCGGGTCGAGAAATACCCACCACAGCAGGCCGTAGCCCATGACGCTGGTGTCGATCGAGTAGAGAGCCGAGCTGCGCTGGACCCAGTGCCGGGACAGGATGCGCTCGCCGTTCCACGCACCGTCGCGAGCGAAGAGCAATCCGAACCGCGCGGCGTCTCGGGCCGACATCCGGAACGGGTAGGCCGGGTACTGCGACTTGTCCCTCTCGTAGTGGTAGTAGCCATCCGAAACGCGCCAGTCCTCCATCTGAAGCGGCCGGCCGAAGTACCGGTCGAAGGCCTCGAACACCCGGTCCCCCGTCTCCTGCTCGAGAATCGTGGCCAGGGTGTTGAAGTCCCAGTTGTTGTAGGCGAAGTAGCGGCCCGGGCCCTCGCTGCCGCGAGGCCGCGAGTCCGTGCGACCCGCGTACGCGGCGGGATGGAACACTCCGGACCGCGCCTTCAGGAGATCGAGGATGCGGGCCTGCTTCTCGGTATCCAGGAGAGGATCCGGCTCGTCATCGATGCCGAGATCCGCCAGCGTCTTGTTGAGCTCGATCTCCCCGCGGTCCCAGTAGATGCCGTACAGGGCGGAGAGGAAGCTCTTCCTCACCGAATGGCACATGAAGCGCCGTTCCACGTCGCCCCAGGCCGCGACGACCGCGCCATCGACGATCACCATGAAGGCAGACGAAGGAAGCTCCTTCCACGTAGACTGCGCCGCTGCCAGTTTGGCGCTGTCGAAGCCGGCCTGAGAAACGTCCGCGTAGCGCATCCAGTGGTCGCCGGGGTAACGATCGGCAGCATCCTGTCCAACGCTCGCTGCGGGGAGGGCTAGAACGAGGCCCAGCGTCAGGCGGACGGCGACCGCCCTGTGCGGCGCAAAAGGCTGGAAGGACATAGCTTGGTTCCCGTGTCTGGGTTCAGAATCAGCTTCGTGGCCCCGGCGGTCGCCTCGCGCCCCGTTTCAGGGCTCGAGACAGGGGACAACTGTCGGGTTTCCCGTCCGGAGCGCAACCCGTGGTCTCGCGTGCCCGAGCGGCGGTCGTCACGCGTTGGACAGGAGGAGCGGGCGAACGGTTGCGAGCGACGGACCACAAACGGGGGCCACCGATGACCTCACCCGATACGAAGCTCGGCTTCCAGGCCACCTGGTCGATGGCCGTGGGCGGGATGGTCGGGGGCGGCATCTTCTCGACGCTCGGCGTGGTGATCGGAATCTCGGGACGCCTGGCCTGGTTCAGCTTCGTGGCCGCCGGATCGATCGCGCTGCTGGCCGGCTACAGCTACACACGCCTGGCCAAACGGTACGGCGAAGGCGGTGGAGCCTTCACCTTTCTGCGGGAGATCCACCACGAGGGGTTCGCCGGGAGCCTCGCGTGGGTCCTGATCTTCGGCTACGTCCTCACCAACTCGGTGTACGCGTTCACGTTCGGGGAGTATCTGAACCACGTCCTTCCTCTCGGGCCGGCGGGCGCCCGTGTCGCGGCCGTGGCGATCCTGCTCGTCTTCCTCGGAGTGAACCTGCTCGGCACGGGTGAGGCCGGCGGCGTCGAGATCTTCCTGGTCTGGTTCAAGCTGGCGGTGCTGCTCGGCCTGGCCGCCTTCGGCCTGTCCCGCTGGGATCCGCCGCTCCTGTCGCGCGGCGTGCCCGACGCAGGGATCGGGACAGCCATGATCGGAGCAGCCTCCGTGTTCATGGCCTACGAGGGCTTCCAGCTCCTGACGTACGACTACGATGACATACGGAATCCCGACCGGACGCTTCCGCGGGCGATCCTCTCGGCCATCGTGGTCGTGATCGCGGTGTACGCCGCCGTGGCGCTCGGGACGGCCATGCTGATCGGTGCGGACACGGTGGTGGAGTACCAGGAGGTGGCCCTTTCGATCGCGGGGCAGGAGGTCCTGGGCTCGGTCGGGGTGGCGATCGTCACCGTGGCGGCGGCCTTCTCGACCGGATCGGCGATCAACGCCACCCTGTTCGCCACGGCGCGCCTGTCGGAGGAAGTGGCGAGCGCGGGAGAGCTGCCGGCGGGACTCGAGCACCGCAACCGGAGACGGGTACCGGATCGGGCGCTCGTCTCCCTGGCCCTCCTGGCGGCGCTGTTCGCAGCCGTCGGTTCCCTGTCGTCCCTGGTCGAATCGGCCAGCCTCGCATTCCTCTTCACGTTCGCGGTGGTTTCGGCAATCGCGTTCACGCAGCGTGCCGGGTCCAGGCTCCTCACGGCGGCCGGCGCTCTCGGCGCCGGCGCGGCCACGTTCGCGGTGGTCGTCCGCCTCGCCCGGGGCGCTCCCCTGGCTCTTGGCCTGTTCACGCTCATCGTTCTGGTCGCGGTCTTCGGTCGGCCCGTACTGTTGCGTCGACTGGCGGGGCGCGACGCGGCGAATAGGGACTGACAGCAGCTACGGAGGGGAACTTGGAAGATCGAGTCGTGGTGATCACGGGTGCGAGTGGAGGAATCGGCGCGGCCACCGCCGAGCTCGTGTCGAAGCGAGGTATGTCCGTCGTCCTGGTAGCGCGAAGAAAGGACGCCCTCGATGCGGTCGCGTCACGCTGCGGAGAGAACGCCCTGACCGTAGTCGCCGACGTGTCGCAACGGGAGAACGTCCGCCGGGTGGTGAGCGCCGCGCTCGAGCGATTCGGACGCATCGACGTGTGGATCAACAACGTCGGACGGGGGATCTCGCTGAAGCCCTCCGAGCTCACGGAGGAGGACGTGGATGAAGTCATGCGGCTCAACGTGATGCCGGCCCTGTACGGTATGCAGGAGGTGCTGCCACACTTCGAGTCGCGCGGGACAGGGCACGTGATCAACATTTCGTCACTCCTTGGACGCGTGCCGTTCGCCGTCATTCGATCCGCGTACTGTGGCGCGAAGCACTTTCTGAACGCGTTGACCGCCACCTTCCGCGAGGAGGTGCAGGCCTCACACCCCGGCATTCAGTTCTCGCTCGTTTCGCCCGGTGTCGTGCGGACGGACTTCGGCCTCAACGCGCTGCACGGCGGTCCGGACTCGCGCCAGCTGCCGGATTCGCAGAGCGCAGAGGAGGTGGCGGAAGTGATCGCGGGCGTGATCGAGTCGCGGCAACCGGACGTCTACACCCGCACGGGGGTCCAGAGTCGCATCGCCGGTTACTACGCGTCGCTCGGAGCCGATCCGCAGACCTGACGGAGCCACCACACACGACGGTGCCTTTTTCGCCAACCGGGAGATTGCTGATGGAGAAGCCGAATCCGGGCCGCTGGTTCCCGCATTTCGTGATCGCCGTAGTCGCCTTCGCACTCGGCACGGCCGCGGGTCGCCAGGAAACGGCTGGCGCGACGCGTGCCTTCGCGCGGGATCCGGCTCCCGATCGGGTCACCGGTATCGGAGGGCTGTTCTTCAGGAGCGCCGATCCGGAGACGACCCTCGACTGGTACCGACGCCACCTCGGCATCGACGCCGCGGACTGGGGAGGCTTCGCGTTTCAGTGGCAGGAGAAGGACCGCCCTGGTGAGATCGGATATACCGTCTGGGCAGCGTTTCCCTCCAGCACCGAGTATTTCGCCCCCAGCAAGGAGTCGTTCATGGTCAACTTCAGGGTGGTCGACCTGACGACCCTGATCGCGGCGCTCGAGGACGAAGGGGTGGAGATCGTGGGTGAGATCGAGGAACATCCGAACGGGAAGTTCGCGTGGGTACTCGATCCGGAGGGCAGGAAGATCGAGCTGTGGGAGCCGGTTTCCGCCAGCGAGGATCCCTACCTGGAGTGATCCTCTGGCATTCTGCTTGATTCCCGCGACCCGATGGGACATGGTGGTCGGGTGACCCCGGGGCAACCGATTCGACAGTCGAGCGGACGAGGTGGGAGATCATGGAAGCCACGAACGAGCTGGCCCTGTTCGCGGAGCTCGGGGCGGCCTTTGCGGGCTTCATCGCCATCTTTCTGATATTCGCGCGTCGGGAAGGCCGGTTTTCGCCTGCCGACAGCCTCCGCATCGAGTCGATCATTCTTGCCAGTTTCAGCGCCGTGTTCTATTCCCTGATCCCGCTCGTGCTGGCCCGAGCGGGACTCACGGGTGGAAGCCTCTGGAGGGTGGCCAGCGCAGTGGCTCTGGCGAGCGGCTTCGTCCAGGGAGGCGTGGTGGCTCGCAAGCAGATCGCCCTGTCTTCCGAGGAACGGGCAGCCGTGGGCGCGGGACACAGCCTCATCACCTGGGGCCTGTTCGCTCTCGCCGCCGCCCTCTTCTCGTTGAACGCGTTCCGTCCTGCGGCCGCGGCCTGGCCTTATCTCGCATCCCTCGTCTGCATACTCGCGATCGCCGCCATGAACTTCGTCACGATCGCCTTTCAGCGATTGCTTTGAGAACCTGGAGCCGAGGGTCATTCGTATGGGGCGTACATCGCCATGCTCCTGGCGATGAAGGATCCGGAGTCCGTGAAGAAGCTCGTTCTCGCCGAGCCGCCCGCTCTGCCCCTGCTAGCCTGATTCTGGACCGGCTCCAGGAGTTGATTCCGGGCGCGGAGCGAGCGGAGATTGAGAAGGCGTCCCACATCATGCACGAAGACAACCCGGACGATTTCTATCGGAGCGCGATCGCGTTTCTCGATCCCCACGTGGATGGCCCTCGATGAGGAGTGGGGGCCGCCGGAGCACGCCCGACTGACAGGTATCTCATGTATCGCTACCATCACCTGGGCATACCTACTTCCGAGCGGCGCCCGGACGAACGATACCTCCCGGAATTCGGGGTCTTCGTGTCGGGCTACGAGACCAGTCCGTTCCGTATCGAATGGATGCGGTTCGAGGAAGGCAGTCCCGTGCCGGACCTGGTGCAGCGTCTGCCGCACGTGGCGTTCGAAGTCGACGACCTCGAGGCCTCCCTGGAGGGCAGAGAGGTGCTGATCGAGCCGAACAGTCCCTCGCCCGGCGTGCGGGTCGCCTTTATCGTCGAGGATGGAGCTCCGGTCGAGTTGATGCAGATCGATTCCGGCGACCGTCCCTGACGCAGGGCAAACTCCCCTCCCGGCGCCGCTGAGCCCGAATACCAACGTGGAGGCCCGTTCGATGAAGCGGAGAGCATGGACGACGGTGCGCACGGCCCTGGTCGCCGTCGCGTTGCCACTCTCGATCATGGCCTGCCAGCGGGCCCAGCGCGAGGACGGCGTCGACAGCGTCTCGTCCGATCCTTATCAGCCGTCTCCGTACGTGCAGGTCATTCATCCGGATTGGAGCCGGAACGCCACCCTGTACCAGTTGAACACGCGACAATTCACCGCGGAGGGCACGTTCCGCGCGGCGCAGGAGCAGCTGCCGAGGCTCAAGGACCTGGGGGCCGACATCATCTGGCTGATGCCGATCCACCCGATCGGCGAGCGAAACCGGAAGGGATCGCTCGGGAGCCCGTACTCGGTGAGGGACTACTATGGAGTGAACCCGGAGTTCGGTACGCTGGACGACTTGAAGGAATTCGTGGACGCGGCCCACGCCCTGGGCATGCACGTGATCCTCGACTGGGTCGCCAATCACACCGCCTGGGACAATCCGCTCGTCGAGGAACACCCGGAATGGTACGAACGGGACTGGAAGGGCGATCTCACGCCCACGCCCTGGTACGACTGGTCCGATATCATCGACCTGGATTACGGACAGCCGGGACTGCGCGAGTACATGACAGGGGCGATGAAGTACTGGGTCGCCGAAGTGGGCGTGGATGGGTACAGGTGCGATGTGGCCGGTTTCGTTCCCGTCGACTTCTGGGAGAACGTTCGCCGGGAGCTGGACGAGATCAAGCCGGTGTTCATGCTGGCGGAGTGGGAGTCCCGCGACCTGCACGCCAGGGCGTTCGACGCGACGTACGCATGGAGCTGGTACGAGGCGGTGCACCGGATCGCCACCGGCACGGCGGACGTGAACGCCCTGTTCCACTACTACTCCTGGGATGAGGGCGCGTATCCCGCGAACACCATGCGGATGACGTTCGTGAGCAACCACGACAAGAACTCCTGGGAGGGGACGCAGTTCGAACAGTTCGGCGACGCGCTCGCCCCCGTGATCGTCCTGTCCGTGGTGGGCGCTGGTATTCCCTTGATCTACAACGGCCAGGAAGCCGGAAACCCGAGACGGCTGGCCTTCTTCGAGCGGGACCCGATCGAGTGGCGCGAGCACCCGATCGGCGACCTGTACCGGAAGCTGTTCGCCCTCAAGCACGCGAACACGGCGCTGTGGAACGCCCGCTGGGGGGCGACCATGGTCAAGGTGCCCAACGACGCCGAGTCGGAGGTGCTGAGCTTCGTCCGGGAGAACGAGCGGGACAAGGTGTTCGCCGTAGTCAACCTCTCCGCCGAACCACGGGCCGTAACGCTTGCCGAAACCCTGTATTATGGTAGCTACACCGACTACTTCAGTGGGGTGTCCGTCGCGTTCGACGCCCCGGTGCGGCTGGATCTCGAGCCGTGGGCATACCGGATCTACGTTCACCAGGGGCCGACAGGCCCGGAGGATGGAACTTGACGAAGACCCTGCCGGGACTCGCGCTGTGGCTCGGCCTGGCGCTGGCCGCCGGGTGGATCGGGTCGCGGTTCATGCCGGGCGAATGGTACGCGTCCCTCGCCAAGCCGGCCTGGAATCCGCCGAACGCGGTCTTTGCTCCCGTGTGGACCGTCCTGTACTTGTTCATGGGGGTCGCCGCCTGGCTGGTCTGGCGGAAGGCCGGCTTCTCGGGCGCGACCGTGCCACTGGCCCTGTTCCTCCTCCAGCTGGTCCTCAATTCCCTCTGGAGTTACCTGTTCTTCGGACTCCAGCAGCCGATGCTGGCGTTCTTCGAGATTGTCGTCCTGTGGATCGCGATTCTCGCCACGACCCTGGGCTTCTGGAAGGTGACGCCCGCGGCTGGCGTGCTCCTCGTGCCGTATTTGTGCTGGGTCGCGTTTGCCGCCGCCCTCAACCTGCAGCTCTGGCGGTTGAATGCGTGAAGCCCGGGCCGGGACTGGAGGAAGTCCACGGTCGCTCCCGAAGCCGTGGGGGTATCGGATCTTCGCGGGCCAACCCGCTGGCGGATGGACAGAGACGGCGCCAACGCGCTGGAGAGGAGGTCGAACATGAACATGCCGAAACCCGCGGGGGGCCACCGCCGGCTCGAATCGCTGGCCGGGACGTGGGTGGGGGAAGAGAGAATGTACCCTTCGGCCTGGGATCCGGTGGGTGGAGCGGCGACCGGAAGGACCACGAGCCGGATGGCCGTCGGCGGCTTCGCGCTCGTCACGGACTACGAGCAGGAACGCGACGGAGCGGTGACCTTCTCGGGTCACGGGGTCTACACGTTCGACCCGCGGAACGACGAGTATTCGCTGTTCTGGTTCGATTCGATGGGCTCTCCACCGGAGGTCTTCACGGGCGGATTCGACAACGATGTGCTGACTCTCAGCCACGCCGGTCCGCCCATGCACGTGCGCCTGACCTGGGACCTGTCGAACCCGGGACGCATGGAGTCCAGTATGGAAATGTCGGACGACGGCGTGGCGTGGAAGAAGCTCTTCGACGCGGTCTACGAGCGAGCGTGACGTAGGAGGTAGAAGGTCGCGACGCCGGCCCGCGGATCGATGGAGGGATCGTTGCTTCGCCGACTCCGAGCCGTTCTCAGCATCGCATTCCTGTGGATCATCGCGTGGCTTCCAATAGGCCTCGCGCTGGCCGTATATGCCTCCTCGCGCCAACCGCAGCCGTCGGACGTGCTTCACCGACCCGTTTCCGTACCGTCGTTCGTCGCCGCCTGGACTGTGTGGGGAGGGCTGAGCGGAGCCGTGTTCGCCCTCGTGCTGGGGGCTGCGGAGCGAAGGACGACGATCGATCGCCTGTCGTCTCGGCGCACCGCCGTGTGGGGCGCCGTGGGGGCCATGACGCTCCCCCTGATCCTGGTGCTGATCGATCTCGCGAGCACGCCGATCGGCCTCAGGGGATACACCTGGAGGCTGCCGACGCTCGTGCTCTCCGTGAGCGCTGCCATGGGTGCCTGCTGCGCCTCGGCGACCCTGGCGCTGGCTCGAGGGAAGGGCAGCTGATTCGGGGTTCGCGTTTCCAATGGCTCGCTGACTTCGTCCCGACTAGATTCATCGAAGTTCCTTCTCCGGAACTGGAAACGAAACAGGTCAGTGGCATCAACCCGCTTCAAGGGCCGTTCATACGCAGTCGCCGCGATCGCGCTGGCGACCCTGGCCACGGCCGGATGCGCCAAGTATCAGCCAAGACCGATCTCTCCAGAGCAGAGCCTCGAGGACTTCGAGGCACGCCGGCTCGACGCGCCGGAGCTGGGTGAATTCCTCGAAGCCCACCAGGTCGCGGCTCAGTGGCCGCCGGTCCGCTGGGACCTGCACTCGCTGACGCTCGCGGCCCTGTTCTACAACCCCGATCTGGATGTGGCCCGCGCGCAGTGGGCCGTAGCGAGCGGTGGGGTGATCGCCGCGGGCGGTCGCGCGAATCCACTCGTGATCGCCGGGACTGCCTACAACAGCACGACCGACGCGGCGCTGATCTCGCCCTGGTTCCCTTCCGTCGTGCTCGAGCTGCCCCTGGATATCGCCAACAAGCGCGGGATTCGAATCAACCAGGCGGAGCAGCTGTCGGAGGCGGCGCGATTGAACATCCTCACCGCCGCGTGGAAGGTGCGCGAGCCCGGGCTCGAGGAGCACAAGTACTACGTTCGCGGCGTGGGGCTCGTTCTCGAGGACGAGGGTCGGACCCGGGTCGAGCTCATCGAGGTGACCACGGACGCACAAGGTGAATGAATAGCGATCGGGCGGGGCTGGCCGGGTGAGCGCGCCACGTCTGCGCCGCATTGCGCCCCTGTCGAGCATCGCCCTTCTGGCGGGCTCGCTGTGGCTCCTGCATGGCGAGCTCGCCGCACACCACCCGCGTGACATCCTGCAGTCGATCCGCATGCTTTCCCCTGGTGTCATGCTCGGGTCTGTCTGTCTCACCGCAGCGAGTTACGCGTTTCTATCGGTGTATGACGGTCTCGGCCTGCGATACGTGGGGCACCGGCTCGGAGTGCGCCGCACCATGTTCGCCGGGTTCCTGGCATACGCGTTCAGCCAGACGCTCGGATTCGCGCTGCTCACCGGCGGATCCCTCCGCTATCGCCTGTATTCGGCCTGGGGCCTTTCGGCAGCCGAGATCGCGCAGGTGATCGCGGTGGCGGCCACGGCCTTCTGGCTGGGCGTCACCGCCACGAGCGGTGTAGCGCTGGTGGCCTCGCCAGAGTCTGTCCTCGGTACTCTCGGGTTCGGGCCTCCCTTGGCCCGGACTGCCGGCGTCGCGCTGCTGATGGTGCCCGCCGGCTATCTGGCGTTCGGCGCCTTCAGACGCCGCACGATCACGATCCGCGGGTGGGAGCTCCGTCCCGTAGGCCTTCGCCTCGCGGCGGGGCAGCTCGCGGCGGGTTGCATCGACTGGATAGTCGCTGCGGCCGTTGCCTACGTTCTCTTCCACCCTGTCGTCACGATCTCTTTCCTGCCGTTTCTCGGCGTGTTCGTGCTGGCTCAGGTAGCAGGGCTCGTGAGTCACGTTCCGGGTGGTGTGGGCGTGTTCGAGACCGTCATCGTCTTGCTGCTCCGCGGTCAGGCGCCACCGACTGCGATCGTCGCGTCCCTGCTCGCCTACCGGCTCGTCTACTACGTCCTTCCATTCTCGGCCGCGGTAGCAGCGCTGGCCGCGTATGAGCTCAAGGTCCGGCGCGCGGTCGCGCTGGTGGCGCGCGTCGCCGGCAGCTGGCTCCCCGCGATGGCGCCGCGTGCGCTCGCGGCCGTCACATTCGCCGCCGGCGCGGTTCTGGTCTTTTCCGGAGCCCTGCCCGCCCAGAGCAGTCGGCTGTCCTTTCTGGACGACCTCGTTCCGCTGTCCGTCATAGAGGTATCGCATTTCGTGGGAAGCGTGGTCGGGGTAGGCCTCCTGCTCCTCGCCTGGGGGCTCGCGCACCGGCTCGATGCCGCTTTTCACGCCGCGGTGGTGCTGCTGGCGACCGGGATCGCCGTGTCGCTCCTCAAAGGCATCGATTATGAAGAGGCGGTCGTCAGCGGGTTGGTGCTCGCGGCCCTCATCTCGGCACGGCCGCATTTCGGACGTCGCGCTTCGTTACTTCACGAACCGCTCTCGGCGCCCTGGGTAGCCGCGATCGGAACGGTGCTCGTCGCGGCTCTGTGGCTGGGGCTTTTCACCTACCGACACGTTCCGTATCGAGGTGAAATGTGGTGGCAGGTGGCGGCGGACGCTGATGCGCCTCGCTTCCTCCGTGCGAGCGTGGGGGCTTTCGTCGCGGCCGGCGTGTTCGGATTGGCCCGGTTGATGCGCCCGGCACTTCCCCTCCATCCGGGGCCGAGCGAGGCCGACCTCGATGCTGTCGAGGCGCTCGTCGCGGCCTCCCCTCGTACCTACGCGTACCTGGCCCTCCTCGGAGACAAGGCACTCCTGCTCGACGAGTCCAGGTCGGCGTTTCTGATGTACGGCGTATCAGGACGGAGCTGGATCTCCATGGGCGATCCGGTCGGCGCCACCGAGGCCGCCGAGGACCTGGTCTGGCGGTTTCGGGAGATGGTCGACAGACACGGCGGTCTGGCCGTGTTCTACCAGGTTTCTCCGGAAATGCTGCCCGTGGTTTTGGATCTCGGATTGCGACCGCTGAAGGTGGGGGAAGAGGCAAGAGTCCCGCTGGCCGAATTCTCTCTGGACGGGGGCTCGAGGAGATCGCTG